>DATFVA010000215.1:0-2018 GCA_035260565.1 Ignavibacteriaceae bacterium
GAATGATACTGAAAACAAAACCTTAAGAGATACCCTGAAAGAGGTTAACAACGATCTTAAAAAGGGAGCCGATAGTGAAGCAACTTTTCTGAAGTATCAGAATGTCTTTGGTAAATTCACAGCTTATATGCTTGGACTTGCATCCAAGAGTGGAAATATGGCTGAAATATATAAGGCAACTGCTAAATTCCTTGAGAGAAGACAGGAATTTAAAAAGAGTTTGAGAAGTGCTCTAATTACTCCCCTGGTGACAATCTTTGTGTTATTCCTTGCTGTAGTGTTTTACGTTGCTTATATCTTCCCTGAAACTGCAAAATTATTTGTCCGATTTAAAATTGAATTGCCTCCTATGACAGCCTTTACGCTAAAAATGAGCGATTTTATGATCGACAATCTGTATCTACTCTTAGCTCTATTTATTATTCCGCCAATAATATTCTGGAGATGGGCTACATCTAAAAAGGGAAATGTAATTTTTCACAAAATGTTATTTCAGCTGCCCCTTGTTGGGAACCTTATTCATAAAACAATTATAGAGGTTTACTGCAGGGTATTTTATACTCTGTACAGCGGCTCTGCAGAAAGCATTGAACCTATAAGAATAGCCGCGGAAGCAGCGGGTAATAAATATTTTGAAGAACGGATTAAGAATGTGGCAATTCCCCTGATGGTTAAAAAAGGAGTAGGAATGACCGATGCTTTTACAGCATCAGGAGTTTTTACCGAAACTGCTCTATCGAGATTACACTCAGGAGAAGAAACAGGAACTATTAAAAACACATCTCTTCAGCTTGCGAATTACTATGAGGCAGAAACAGTATATAAACTTAAGAACTTTATTGAGATTGTACAGGTAGTAATCGCTATGATAATTATGGTTGTAATGATTCTGTTGACTCTTGTCTCAGCGGAAACAGCTACTGTGCATCCTAAAACTCCTGGAATGGCAAATAACGTAACATATACGCAGAGTGATAAGGTATGATTGAGACCAATCTGGAGATGACCGATAAAATCGGTTTTCTGCTTTTCAAAAAAGGAATAATTGACGCAGCAACTTTAGAAAAAGCACTTAATGCTAAGGCTAATGACACCAATAAGGTAAAAAGAAACCTTGCACAAATATTAGTGCAGGATTTCGGTTATGATCATGATACAATTTTTAGAGAAGTAGCAATATTATATGCGTTTCGTGAGCTTGATACCCGTCCTGAAGATATCCCGGAAAACAGACTCGACTCTATAAAACATATGATAACGAGTTCCGGCGATACTTTGAAAAGCCAGATGCTTGAGCATAAGATAATCCCGTTCATGTACGATGAACGATTAAAAGATAAACTTATCCTTGCAGCAATAGATCCCACAGACCGCAACATTCCTAAAATCGCATTCGGATTAAATGCTAAAAAATATGAGATCGTTTTTATAAGAAAGAAAGATTATGAAAAGTTAATCTCCACAATCCTTCCTCCTGAAAATGTTTATCTGAAGATGATGGAGGAAATGGATGCTGAAATTAAAATTGAAGAGGATGAAAATTCATTTGATGAAGATGAACTTGATGCAGAAATAAATAAGAGTGCTCTCATTAACCTGGTTGAAGCAGCATTAATAGAAGGAGTAAGAAAGGGAGCAAGTGATATTCATTTTGTTCCTAAAATGAATAATAAAACCGACATCTTAATTAGAATTGACGGTAACCTGCAGCATTGGCATACACAGGATGGTACACTCCCTGAAGCAGTTGTAGCTGTTGTAAAGGACAGATCAAAGGGCATGGACAGATTCGAAAGGGAAAGGGCGCAGGACGGGTTTATTCAGAGAGAAATAGACGGTCACGTTATCCGCTTTAGGGTATCAGTGCTTCCTATGGTCGGAACTGAACTAAAAAATAAGTTTGAAAGTGTCGTAATAAGAATATTAGATGACAGAAAAGTTATTACTGATCTGGATAAATTAGGCTTAACCGGGTATGCCAGGCAGTCTTTTGTTAAGGCTATCAACCAGCCGCAGGG
>DATFVA010000216.1:0-9564 GCA_035260565.1 Ignavibacteriaceae bacterium
TAATGACGCTTCCCGGGGCAATTGCAGGAGCGATACTCGCCGTTAAACTAAATGATGAGTTGTTTCAAAAGATCCTCGGCATTGTAATGATACTTATTATAATATCAATGTTTCTACCGAAGGCAAAGAACACTAAGGAAGGTGAAAGTACTCAGAAGATTTCCTGGTCAGTTTACCTTTCGATGTTCGGCATAGGTTTTTACGGCGGCTTCCTGCAGGTCGGCGTAGGATTTATGATCATGGCTTCACTCCAGCACCTGATGAAGCTGAACCTGATTTTTGTCAATATGCATAAGGTATTTATTGTACTTGTTTTCACTTTTCCGGCATTGCTAATCTTTGCTTATACAGGAAATGTCAACTGGTTCTGGGGTATTATGCTGGGGCTGGGAAATGCGGCGGGCGGATGGTGGTCGGCCAGGTTATCGGTTAAGAAGGGAGAAAAATTAATCAAAGTTGTACTTGTTGTGGCAATTTTTATTATGGCTCTAAAGCTTCTGAATGTATTTTAATCAAAACTTAAAATAATTTTAGTGGTTAATAATGAAGAGTAATTTGAATAAACCTCTCGTAAAAAGAAAAGATGATGAGCTTCCGCCGGCCGTGATTAAAGGAATGCGATACCATCATATCGGAATACCTACTAAAGAAAAAAGGTCCGGGGAAATTTACCTTACGGATTACAAAATGTATGTCTCCGGGTTTGAAACAAGCGAGTACGGAATTGAATGGATGCGGTTCGATGATGATAGTCCGGTTGCCGATATAATACAGCGTATTCCGCACATAGCGTTCGAAGTTGATAACCTTACCGATGCTGTGAAGGACAGAGTACTGCTGGATGACATCAGTTCTCCATCAAAAGGAGTGAGGGTGGCGATGGTTCTGGAGGACGGGGCACCTGTTGAATTCCTGGAGTTTGACAAAACAAGGGGGTAATCCTTTTACATTTCACAACCGGGCCCAAACCGGTAAATAATCCTTGCTTTGAGGCAAATAATTTCATTTATTAAGCATTCCCAATTTATTTAAAACGGAAATGATGGATAATCAAGGTTCAGCTGTTGAGAAATGGACACTTACGGCAGCAATTCTTGCCTCAAGCATGGTTTTTATTGATTTCTCTACACTGAACGTAGCGCTGCCGGCCATACAAAAAGAACTGAATATAAATGGTAAGAACCTGTTATGGATCATTAATGCGTATACGCTTTTCCTTTCATCTCTTCTGCTCCTGGGCGGATCATTAGGGGATATTTACGGCCGTAAAAAAATATTTGTGATCGGAATTATCATTTTCAGCATATCTTCTTTCTTATGCGGAGTATCGGGCGGGATAGAAATGCTGATTATTGCAAGAGGTTTCCAGGGAGTAGGCGGGGCTCTGATGGTACCCGGAAGTCTTTCAATCATCTCGTCTGTAATACCTTCAAAACGAAGAGGGAAAGCATACGGCACCTGGTCGACTTTCAGTGCGCTAACAACATCGGCAGGTCCGGTTTTCGGAGGATGGCTGGCCGGTATAGGATTATGGAGAGTCATTTTCTATATAAATCTGCCAATAGCGGTGTTCTCGATAATAGCTCTTGTTGCTAAAGTACCTGAGAGCAAAGATGAATCGGCAAAGAAATTGGATTTACCCGGGGCTGTTTTTGCAACGGCAGGACTTGCCGGGATAACCTATGGATTCCTGGAAGCATCTGATACCAGTTTCGCAGGATTAAAGGTCATAATTTCACTTGCTGCGGGGGTATTATCACTTATTATATTTATGATCATTGAAATAAAAAGCAGTCATCCATTAATGCCTCTGAACTTATTCAAATCCAGGACTTTTTCAGGAGTAAACCTTCTTACACTTTTAATGTATACTGCTTTAAGTGTAGGGCTGTTTTTTCTTCCGCTAAACCTGGTACAGATTCAGGGATACCGTGAAGTGAGTGCCGGACTGGCGATTCTTCCATTTGCGATTCTTATCTCGGCTATGTCACGTTTTTCAGGAATCTTCGCGGACAAATTCGGAGCGCGAATACCTCTTATTGCAGGACCTCTGGTTGCAGGATTAGGAATATTTCTTCTAACTATTCCCGGAGTAACAAACGGACCCTCAGAATACTGGGCGACATTTTTTCCGGGCATACTATTTTTAGGTATAGGGATGGGCATTGTTGTTGCTCCGCTGACTGCCGCCGTTATGTCATCTGTTCCTTCAGGTAATACCGGGATCGCTTCCGGGATAAATAATACTATGGCAAGGATAGCAGGGCTCGTTGCTATTGCCGTACTGGGTTCATTCATTATAATTTCATTCAGGAATAACCTTGAATCGCGCGCTGCTGATTTAACCCTGACACACACACAAAGAAGCGAACTTATTGAAAACTCAAATAATCTTGCGGAAACAAAGCCACCGGATGGTTTAACAAAAGAAGAATCGGCCCGGATCATTTCTGACATCAAACATTCTTTCGTTAGTGCTTTCGATCTTATTTTATATCTGTCTGCCGCTCTTGCACTGCTTAGTGCACTGACTGCATTTCTCACCGTGGAGAAGGGTATATTAAAAGAGTAACTGATTTTCGGCTCTCAAAACCTTTCAAAACTAAATAGAAGGCCGAAGAGTACTGTATTTTTCCCGGTCAAATATCTTCTTGTATACTTCTCTTTGCTGAGACATTGCAACCATCGATTTTCATTCAAAGTGAACCTTTTTAAGCAAATAAGGGATACATTTAAGACATTTATAAAGAGTATTTAGAACGTATGTGAGACGTATGTGGAACGTATGTGGAACGTATGTGAGACGTATGTGAGACGTTTATATGACGCAGGGGGACCGGTATAGTGAATCTGAAAAAATGGGTTTTTGAATGCTGGATTTTTGACTGAATGTTTTTTTTAGTTTGTTCTTTTTCAGCCGTGTTTTGGGAATCACAAATATCTGGAGAATCTTTCCTGACTTTTTACGAATTTATTAGAGAAGAAGAGGATGAAAATGGAATTGAAGATCAACAGCCGGGAAAAACTTAACAGCGGAACAGAAATACCTATACTCGGATTTGGAACATACCAGCTGAGAGGCGAAAAGCAGGTTAAGGAAGCAGTAACGGCGGCTCTCGAAACCGGCTACCGCCTGATAGATACTGCACAGATGTATGGAAATGAAAAGTACGTGGGTGAGGCTATAAGAGAAAGCGGCATAGCCCGTGAAGAGATCTTTATAACTACCAAACTGGACAACGACCAGCATGGTTATGACCGGGCAAAAAAATCATTTGCGAGAAGCATGGACAGACTGCAGCCTGGTTATGTTGATCTGTTTTTAATTCACTGGCCGATTGAAGGATTAAGGCTTGAATCCTGGAGAGCACTGGTTGAAATACACAAACAGGGTGCTGCTAAAGCAATAGGTGTAAGTAATTATACAATAGGACACCTCAAAGAACTGTTTGAAAATTCTGAAACAAAGCCTGCAGTCAACCAGGTAGAGTTTAATCCTTTTATCTTTCAAGAGAATCTTCTCTCCTTTTGTAAGGAGGAAGGAATTCGTCTCCAGGGTTACACGCCTTTATCCAGAGCAAATAAATTTAATAATAACGTTATTCAGGAAATCGCCGGAAAATATTCCAGATCGCCTGCCCAGGTAATGCTTCGATGGGCCTTGCAGCATCATGTAATACCCCTGCCAAAATCTTCGGACCATGACAGAATCAAAGAAAATGCCGGAATCTTCGATTTTAGCATTGAGGAAAAAGATATGGAAAAGCTTAATTCTCTAAATGAGAATTACAGGCTTGCAATGGATCCGCACGAAATAAAATAAAGATTCATTAGAATAAAATTCTTATTGATAATCTATATTTTTCTGCATATCATTAACTCTAAACTTTTTTTATACATTAAGGATTCCGAATATGAAGAGATTTTACATTCCTATATTCCTGGCACTCATTATTTCAACAGCGCTGGTTTACTATGGCTGTAAAGATAGTAGTACTAATCCACCAACCGAGACAGGCGGCCAGACTGTTACCACTTCTATCACAGGAACGGTTTTAGATGAATCTAATGCGCCTATTACAGGAGCACAGGTTAAAGCAGGCGGACAAACGACAACTACAAACAGCACTGGAGGGTTCATTTTCTCCGGCATTCAGGTACCTGCAAGCAGGTATGTTGTAAATGTAGAAATGTCCGGATATTTCAAAGGATCATACGCTGATGTTCCTGTAGCAAATGGAACAAGTACTATTAAAATTTATTTGATGGCAACGGGAACTACCCAGACGATTAGTGCATCATCCGGTGGTGAAGCGGCTTTACAGAACGGGAGTAAGGTTGTTCTGAATGCAAATTCTATTGCGAATTCTGACGGTTCAGCCTATAGTGGAAATGTAAATTTAAGTGTGGGTTATCTTGATCCTACTTCAGAAAATTTTTCAAGTCTCGTTCCCGGCGGAGATATGCAGGCACAAAGATCGGACAACTCGCAGGCTACCTTATATTCTTACGGCATTATAAAAGTAGTAATGAAAGGTGACGGCGGAGAGGATTTGAATCTGAAAAGCGGCAGTTCATCAGAGATTACCGTAGATATCCCTACATCCATGGCATCAGATGCACCGGCTACAATTCCATTATGGCACTATGATGAAACAACCGGATTATGGAAGGAAGAAGGAACTGCAACCAAGCAGGGAGATAAGTACGTCGGAACAGTAAGTCATTTTTCCGACTGGAACTGCGACGTTCCTGAAGGAACAGCTACAGTCAGCGGCCTAGTTGTAGACTGCAACAATCAGCCTGTTCAGGGTATTAGTGTACATATAGGACAGGTTAATATGCGCACCGGAGCAGACGGCAGATTTGAAAGACGCGTTCCTGCTAACACTTCCTTTGAAGTTCAGGTTCTCGGCAGTGCTAATTTCGGATTGGGAAGTGATCCTGTTTCAGTTCCTGCTTTAACGGAAGGTACCACGCACGACGTTGGGACACTTCACGTTGATTGTCCTGCATATGTTAAAGGTTTTATAAAATGCGGAACCGATATAAAATTCGGTCAGGTAGCGATCAGCTGGGAGGGAGGCTACAATGTTCAGTATACCGGATCGGATGGAAGTTTTAATTTAGCGACAGATATAGGGAAGCCAGCACAGTTGTCGGTTTATACTTTCGACGGCAGCTATACAAGTATGGATATAACCACACCTTCAACACGCGGAAACACTCTTGACCTCGGAACAATACAGGTGTGCGAACAGGTTCAGACAGGTGATAATAAATTCACAATAAATGGCAGCGGATACAATAATACAACCATCACCTTTGCTTCAGATACTAACCAGGTGTTCGGTTACTTTGATCCGACTGATAGCCTATCATTTATTTATATGTATAAGATAACAGGCACTGATACCACATTGTTCTGGCTGACATTCTACGGTACCGGAACAGGAACACCTTCACAAATATCTATGTATTTTTATCATAACTCTGTGTATTATTACGCCTTTGAAGGACTTCCCGGGGCAACGACTATAGTAAATGTCACAAAATACGGCGGCATAGGCGGACTGATTGAAGGAACCTTCAGCGGAACCCTTACAAGCTATATGGGAGGTACGGGAGTTACGATCTCAAACGGGCAGTTCTCTGTCATCAGGATAATAGGTCAATCGTCAAAGAATAAAATTCCGGCTAACATACGAAAAATGATGAAATAATTAAGCTTAGTATAAGCTATGAGCCCCGCTTCCTGCGGGGCTTTTTTTATCTAAGGAGAACCATCTTGCGGATTGCATTAAAATTGCCTGCAGTAAGTTTATAGTAATATACCCCCGAAGCCAATCCATTTCCGTTAAAGTTTAAAGTATAATTGCCTGCAGGTTTTTGCTCATTAATTAATACACAAACTTCACCTCCCACTGAATTATAAACCCTGATTGTTACGGAAGAAGTCTCACCAATTGAAAAAGCTATTGTTGATGAGGGATTGAACGGATTGGGATAATTCTGTTCCAGACTGTACTGAACCGGCGAACTATAATCTACTTCTACAATCCGTGAATATTCATATACGCCATTATAATCAATTTGTTTAAGTCTGTATGAATATGAACCTTCCGAAATATCCTTATCAGAATAGAAATATTCCCCTGGTTCAGTTGTAGTTCCTTTCCCCCGTATAAAGGCAAGATCGGTCCAATAATCACCATTCCTTCTTCTCTGAATTTCAAATCCGCTATTGTTTTTCTCTGTGGCGGTTTTCCATTTAAGTTCAACAGAGTTTCGGTTTGCTGAAGCCGTAAAAGATACTAGTTCAACTGGTATCTGCAATAAGTCTCTCTGCCATAAACCGTCGCTTGTTGCAGCCAGAATATTACCGTTATATTCAAGCAGTCTGCTGATAAGATTAAGAAATGGAAGTCCATCGCTGATATTTTCCCAGTTCATTCCGTCATCAAAAGTTCTGTACACTCCCGAACCTCCAAACTTCAGAGCAGTCAATAAAACTCCATTCACCCGGATAATACTGGAACCGTACGGATCCGGGCTTAAACCGTTGCTTCTGTCCTCCCACGTTATCCCGTTATCCGTTGAGAGCCAGACTCCCGCAATAGTTCCGGCCCATAACTTTGAAGGTTCCGAAAAGAAAGTTATTGTATTGTAAAATGAGAGTCCCGTTATGGGTGTCCAGTTCATTCCTCCATCAGTTGAACTGTAGCCTATGGGGCTATTATTAACTTCACGGGCAGCAAAAAGAATATCATTATGTTCCGTGATATTAGCTGCAAGTATCGCTTCCCCGCTAATATTGGTTAAACTCCAGTTCTCACCGTTATCTGTGGAAAAATAAATACCATTCCAGGCGCCTGTAAGAAGTATATCATTATATTCAAAGATCGATTGGGTAAATTCATAAATTGCACCGGGTCCAATCGTAATACCGCTGCTTTTTTTTACCCAGTTTGCGCCATTATCTGAAGATCTGTAAATACCATCGGTTGTAGCTGCATACATCATATTATTATATTCGATTACCTGGTATACAACCAAAGCCTCCGGAGAATTCAAACCGTTGTTTCTGGGTTCCCAGGAAACTCCGCCGTCATTGCTCTCATAAATCCCGCTTCCTGCGGTTGACAGCAGCAGCCTGCCGTCAATATTTACAATATCCTGCAGGTAAACATCCGGGGCGGATGTTACCTGCAACCATTGAGAAAAAAGATTAAACGATGCTATGAAAATACAAATGATCGTGGATAGTGTTCTCATTCGCTTTACCTCAGGTTATAGCTTCCTTATTTTATTAACATCATTTTACGGGTTTGTACAAGACCGCCGGCTGTCAGTCTGTAAAAATATACACCGCTTGATAGTTCACCTGTTTTTCCTATATCAAAAACCTCCATATGCTGACCGCTGTTTTGATTCTGATTCACAAGAGTTTCTACCTCTTTCCCAAGGGCATTATAAACCTTTAAGGTTACGAATACTGCCGACGGAAGATTGTACATTATCATTGTTGAAGGATTGAAAGGATTAGGAAAATTTTGTGAAAGACTGAACTGAAATGGCAGCTGCCCCGTCTCGTTAATCGCTGTAGGCATTACTGCGGTTATACTTCCGATCATTCCAAATGCCTGGTGCGGAATACAGTGATAATTATGAAGACCGGAGGTCCGGATAACTACACTGAAGAACGGGACGCTGACGCTGATTGGAGAATTCCACACATCTACCCCGGAAGTGCTGTCTGATGTCGTAGTATGCGTGCCTTCGGTCCACTGCCATTCAACAGTATCACCGACGGTTACATTGATATCCTGCGGTGCAAACGTGAAATTACTTACCAGTACTACATGTTTTGTCTGTGAATTTACGACACCTAAAGAAACAAACATTAAAACCAAGCTTAAACAGATTCTTTTCATTCTGACCTCTCAATGATATTTTGTTATAAAAATACGTTAAAAATATCACCCGCAAACCGGATGATTTTATTATCTTTACGAAGGGATTCGTTATCTATATAGTTTTCTCTGGAGGAAAAAGATGACAATTGATAGTACAATTAAATTAAATAACAATATTGAAATTCCAAGGCTTGGTTTCGGGGTTTATCTGGCCAAACCGGGAAAAGAGACGTTTAATGCTGTAACCTGGGCGCTTGAAGCAGGATACCGGCATATAGATACTGCACGCGCCTATAAAAATGAAGGTGAAGTTGGGAAAGCGATAAAGGAAAGCAGTATTAAAAGAGAAGATGTTTTTGTCACAACTAAACTGTGGAACCAGGACCAGGGATATGAAAGTGCCTTAAAAGCGTTTGATGCGAGTTTGGATGATCTTGGGTTTGAGTATGTTGATTTGTACCTTATTCACTGGCCAGTGGAGGGAAAACGAAGAGAATCCTGGAGGGCATTGGAAAAAATTTATAGTGAAGGCAGAGCAAAATCAATAGGGGTAAGCAATTACACGATAAAACACCTGAAAGAGATGGACGGATATACTGCGATTAAACCGGTCATTAACCAGGTAGAATTTCATCCGTTCCTTTACCAGGAGGATCTGCTCGAATATTGTAAGATCAAGGAAGTACGGCTCGAGGCATATTCCCCGCTGGCACGGGCGGAAAAACTGGATAATCCTGATATCAATGAAATGGCAAAAAAATACTCGAAATCTGCAGCACAAATAATGATTAAATGGTCACTTCAGCATGACCTTGTAGTAATTCCCAAGTCAGTACATAAAGAGCGAATCAAAGAAAATGCGGATGTATTTGATTTTGAAATTGCTGAAAATGACATGGAGAAACTAAACTCGCTGAATGAAGAACTTCGGATAGCCTGGGATCCAACTCATGTAGATTGACATCCAGGGCCAGAGAGATAGGCATTTCAGATAAAATTAAAACTATTATGAATCAAAAAGGCTGTCGTAAACAAGACAGCCTTCGAATACATTAAATCTGATTTACTGAAGGCTAAATGGAACATCTATGGACAAAGTAATATTCCTGCCTATATTATGCACGCCGAGGGGTTTCAGAATACTCAAGTGGCTTATATAATATTCATCAAAAAGGTTTGCGGCAACTATTGAAAAATTAACCGGGTTATTCCAGATTGTAAATGACGACTGGATCCCTGCATTTATAAGTGTATAAGCGTTTGTTGAATCCTCTTCAGCCGCGGTTTTCGTCTGTCTGAGATAGTGATCGCCAGAAACGAAAAACGAAAAATTATAGAACGCTGCCCAGTCAGGGATATTAAATTTAACCTTCCCGGTTATTCTATCAGCAGGCATAAAAGGAAGATAAGAACCATTTTCCTTTTTACCTATTACGGTCGAATAAGATACAGAAAGATCGAGAAGATCAGCAGGATTATAATCCAGGCTCACCTCCCCGCCCTGCAGCAGAGAATTATCCTGCATAAAACGGTAAATCCGGTTCTCACTTTGATATTCACCGGTTGGATTCAGAAAAATAAAATTGTTTACGCTGTTATAGAAATAATTAAGATCAGCGCTGAAATTCTCAAATTGAAAAATTATTCC
>DATFVA010000217.1:0-5576 GCA_035260565.1 Ignavibacteriaceae bacterium
CTTCATTTTAAGAGCAGGAGAAAGGGCAAACCATTTGTCGCAATAAACTGCGGTGCAATTTCAGAAAATCTTATTGAAAGTGAATTATTCGGTCATAAAAAGGGATCTTTTACAGGAGCAATCTCCGATAAAGAGGGATTAATTAAGGCAGCCGATGGTGGGACTTTGTTCCTTGATGAAATCAGTGAACTGCCGCTTCAGCTGCAGGTAAAATTTCTCCGTGCTCTGCAGGAAAAAGAATACACTCCGGTGGGCACTACCATCTCCCTTCCTGTAAATGTCAGGTTTATTGCTTCAAGCAACAGGGTATTAAAAGATGAAATTTCTGCGGGAAGATTCCGCGAGGATCTATTCTACAGACTCAATGTAATAGAGATAAATCTTCCTGCGTTGAAAGAAAGAGAAGAAGATATTCCCCTGCTCGCAGATCACTTCCTCGATAAGTATCGTAAGGAAATGAATAAAAATATAAAAGGAATTGATAGTGAGGCTATACGCGCACTTATGAACTATGAATGGAAAGGTGAGATAAGAGAACTGGAGAACGTAATGGAACGTTCGGTTATTTTCTGTAAGAGTGATTTCATCACCCTAAAGGATCTTCCCGCCGGATTTAAGCCGAATGATGCGCCGGTTAATCTATCAGGAAAAATGTCACTGGACGACGCTATCAGGCGTTATGAAAAGGACCTGATTATGAAAACTCTTGAAGAAAATAAATTCAATAAAGAAAAAACTGCAGAAGACCTGCAGGTGGGATTGTCTACACTTTACCGTAAACTGAAAGAGCTGGATATTAAAACCTGATCCGGATTTCTCATTAGTTGAAAAACGATTTTAGCCATCTTTTTATTTACGAGAAATTCAGGGGAATTCCAATCGGGGAATGACTTATATCCCTGCCTTTAAACTGCCTCTAATTATATAAAATATCGGTTTTTATTCAAAATAACCCATCTGGCACGTTTATAGCCTATAAAAACCGACCCGGTACTTCGGGGAATGAAAATTCATAAGAAAAAAAGAATGAAGAACGTTTTATTTTATAGTCACGATTTTAACCTATGCTATAGTCTCCTGATGTATCTTCAGGAATCGTATTCGGTAACTGCAACCACAAACCTTAAAGCAATCGGCCCATTTGCTGAATCCTCGAGCTTTGATCTTGTTATCCTGGATGATGCTCCCAACAAAAATATAATGGATTTATGCATGGAATTAAAGCAGAAAAAGCCGGATCTCCCTGTTATTATCACGTATGTATGTGATAAGAAGATAAAAGATATCGAACCCTCACTAAGGAAGTATGTAACTTCAATATTCTACAAACCTTATGATCTGAATGAAGTCACTATGAAAATGGCTTCACTGATGGTCTGAAATCATCCCCATACCGGAATCTCAATTCTGTCCGATAAGCCGCTTAGCGGCGTAACCATCCAAAAGTATAATCAATCTTCAACAAGCTGCATAGGGGCCGCACATCATTCTATCATCACCTATAATTATTCAGCATATTTTTCAGGTTAACACTGCGGCGGCCCGGAAATTCAATGAACCATTGAATTCTACCCGGCAGCAGCGGGTCACATTATTTTACCCTGCATATACATTTTGGAATATTTTATAAATTTAGATCCCTGAAAAAAAAATTAAAGGCATTACCTTGACTGAAACAAGCAACATTAAGATCAGCACCGATAAATCGCTGCTCAACACAGAGGTCATTCAAAATTTCCTGTCAGGCTCATACTGGGCAAAAGAAAGACCCCTCAGCATCATAAAAAAATCTATTGAAAACTCACTTTGTTTCGGGGTATACCTTGATAATAAACAGGCAGGCTTTGCCAGGGTTGTAACTGATTACGCCACTTTTGCCTATATCGCGGATGTCTTTATCCTTGAAGAACATCGCGGAAAGGGACTATCCAAAAAACTTATGAATGCAATCCTCGGTCATCCTGAGCTGAAAACTATAAGGAGATGGATGCTTGCAACCAAAGATGCCCATACTCTATATTCGAAGTTCGGTTTCGGACTATTAAAAAATCCCGAAAGGTTTATGGAAATAGTAAAGAATACCTATGATGATTTAATCAGCCGCCCTGTCTCAAAATAAAAGGGTTTAAAAGGCTTATTTACGGCGCTTTTCCATTCTAAAATTTGCGAAGGTACTTTTCCCGCACTCCCAAAACTGAGAATTCTCTTGAATTTATGTTCATTTTTTCAACTATTTACCCCCATATCTTGTTGGTATTATGTTTGAATAACACCTGTTGAATTTAATGTAACTCATTTAAGGATAACTAAAATAATGAAAAATATTGTTTTCTATTTGCTTTTTGTTGCGGCGATAGTTGCTCTATTTGGATTTGCATTCTCAATGGCCCAGGAAACTGTTCCGGCCGGTCAAAAGATATTTTTAGAAAGTAAATGCACAGCCTGTCACTCAGTAAACACTGCAGGAATAACAAGTAACAAAAAAGAAGCGGTGGATCTTTCAAAGACAGGTGATAATCTTAATACAAATTTCATAACCCGTTACCTAAATAAAGAAGTAAAGCAGAATGATAAGCTGCATAAGACTGCTTTCAAGGGTTCTGCAGAAAATCTCAATACCCTTGCTTCCTGGCTAACTTCGCTGCAATCGGCTAAATGAGCGTTCTTATATTTATTTTAACCAATACGCAGCACAGGCTGCAGTTCAATAAAACTGAGTAGATACAGAGATGAAAATGTTCTTTTCCAGAGTTAACGATTTGAGGTTGTTCTTTTTTGTTTTTGTCTGTTTGTTATTTGTTACTGTTCAGGTTAATGGACAATCGAATGACGACTGCCTGATGTGTCATAGCGATGAATCTATGACAATGGAAAAAAACGGAAAAGAAGTTTCTATATATGTAAATCAGAATATTTTTCAGCACTCAGTACACAGCAAATTAAACTGTATATCCTGTCACGTCGGATTTGATCCGGAAGCAGTTCCTCACAAAGAGAACATTACTCAGGTAAACTGCCTCAACTGTCACAAAGATGCAAAAGTTCTTCATACTTTTCATCCCCAGATGGTTAAGGCTAACGGAATGGATGGAACACCGGATATTTCCTGTAAAAATTGCCATGGCACACATAATGTATTGCCAATTGCAAATTCAGACGGTAAATGGAATAAAAAGAATTTAATAGAGTCCTGCGGCAGCTGCCATAAGGATGCTAAAGAAAAATTTGTTCTTTCAGAACATGGAAAAGCTTTTGCGGAAGGTGTTGAAGTTGCGCCCAATTGTATATCCTGTCACCAAAGCTCGATAGTATCTGTAAACAAAGGTAAAAACTCCCTTCAAACAAAACTAAACCAGCAGAAACTCTGCCTGTCATGTCATCTCGACGATCCTAAAATCCGGGCCAAAACAACACCCTCCGCAGGTTTTATAAACGCTTATGAGCAGAGTGTCCATGGAAGGGCACTCTCTGAAGGAAATGCTGATGCACCAGGCTGCATCGACTGTCATAATCACCACGATATTGAAGCCCCGACATCTGATAGTTCATCAATAAATAAATTTAACATCCCTTTCACCTGCGGCAAATGCCATACTGAAATTTCAGCACAATACAGGGAAAGTATTCACGGAGTATCCCTCCTGCAGAAAGGCGTAACCGATGCACCGTCCTGCACCGGCTGCCACGGCGAACACAATATTCTTGGACATAAAAACCCCCTGTCGCCCGTTGCCTATCAGAATGTCTCTTCCCAGGTTTGCTCTCCCTGCCATAGCTCGGTACGCCTGGCTGAGAAATATGGGATTCCTACTGAAAGATTTAAGACTTATGTTGAGAGTTATCATGGACTGGCCCTGAAGGGCGGTTCTACTGTCGTTGCAAACTGCTCAAGCTGCCACGGGGTTCATAATATAAAACCGTCAAGCGATCCGGCTTCACTCGTTAATAAGAATAATCTCGCAAAAACATGCGGGGCTTGCCATCCCGGCGCAAACCAGAATTTTGCTAAGGGGAAAATCCATGTAATGGTGACTAAAGAGGATGAGCCCATACTTTACTGGATTTCTACTCTTTATATAATCCTGATTGTTTTAACCATCGGATTTATGCTTCTGCATAATTTGTTTGATTTTATTAAAAAAGCCAGGATTAAAAAAATGAAGCAGAGAGGGCTGATTAAGGAAGAAAGACACGGACACGCCCTTTATCTCAGAATGACAGTGAATGAACGAATTCAGCACTTTGCCCTACTGGTCAGCTTTCTCACTCTTGTCATAACCGGTTTTATGCTTAAGTTTCCCGATGCATGGTGGGTATCGCATATAAGAGATCTGAACGCCGATGCATTTGAATACCGCAGCATCCTTCACCGTATCGCAGCTGTTGTAATGGTTGCAGCAAGCCTCTACCATATTTATTATATATCCTCTACAAAACGCGGAAGACAACTCGTAAAAGATCTTCTCCCAATACTGCAGGATGCAAAAGATGCTATTGGCATTGCTAAGTACAACTTAGGATTTTCAAAGGTAAAACCTATGCTCGACCGCTTCAGTTATGTTGAAAAAGCTGAATACTGGGCTCTTGTATGGGGAACTATAGTTATGTCGGTTACCGGCGTTATAATGTGGTTTGATAATACTTTCATCGGTCTGTTTACAAAGCTTGGATGGGATATTGCAAGAACCATCCATTACTATGAAGCATGGCTCGCTTTCCTTGCCATCGTTGTATGGCACTTCTACTTCGTAATCTTCAATCCCGAGGTCTACCCTATCAATCTCTCCTGGCTTAAAGGAACTATCTCTGAAGAAGAGATGGCTGAAGAACATCCTAAAGAACTCGAACGGCTGAGAAAAAACGCTCAGCCTGAAGATGGAAAGGCCGAAGCAAATCCTGAAGAACTTGAAAAATTTAATTGAAATCCTGGCCTGAAAAAAAATGCTGTTTTATGATTATACCGGATTATGTGCGGGGAAAATCTATGTCGTATCAAAAATTAACTTCTAACCTGCTGCTCATTATTTCATTTTTTTTGCTCTCATCATTTACTGCACTGAAAGCGCAGGCAAATGATGACTGCCTTATGTGCCACGAAGATAATACTCTGAAGGGACATAAAAACGGGCATTCTTTTTCTGTGTTCGTCGACGGAAAAAAACTCGGCAATTCGGTCCATGCAGATATCGAATGCATAAGCTGCCATCAGGACCTGGAAGGAACTGATTTTCCCCATACCACTGATGTACAGCCTGCTAAGTGCGATGGCTGCCACGATGACATCCAGTCGAGATATAATAACAGTCTTCACGGAAAGGCAAAAGCCCGGCATGATAACCTTGCTCCTACCTGCCAAACCTGCCACGGCTCGCACGATATTATCCCTGTAAATAATCCAAAATCTAAAGTCGCACCCATTAACATACCTTACGTATGCGGAAGCTGCCATAAGGAAGGCTCCCCGGTTCAGCTGCAGAGAAATATTCCCGAGAGTCATATCCTCGAGAATTATTCAGAAAGTATGCACGGAGAGGGTTTGCTTAAGAAAGGTCTGGCAGTTGCTGCAACCTGCGTGT
>DATFVA010000218.1:0-2025 GCA_035260565.1 Ignavibacteriaceae bacterium
CCAGGATAAACAGCTGGTTCCTTCACAAAATGCAGAACATCATTGAAACGGAAAAGCGGCTGACGGGTAAAAAACCTGCCGGTATCGATGAAGCTCTTATGCGCGAAGCAAAGATGAACGGCTTTTCTGATCTGCAGATTGCAGGACTAATTAATGATGAAGAGTATAATGTAAGAGAGAAAAGAAAAAAGCTGGGAGTTGTTCCTGTGGTAAAGCAGATCGATACGCTTGCTGCAGAGTATCCTGCACAGACGAATTATCTTTATACTACCTACCACGGTAAAGAAGATGATATTAAAACCGGGGAACCAAACCAGATTATTGTACTCGGCAGCGGAGCTTACAGGATAGGGTCGTCGGTTGAATTCGACTGGTGCTGTGTAAATGCTGTTATGGCTCTGAATAAATCCGGTAAACGCACAATTATGATTAATTATAACCCCGAGACGGTAAGTACGGATTACGACATCTGCGATAAGCTTTATTTTGAACAGCTTACCTTCGAAAGAGTAATGGATATCTATGAGATGGAGAATGCCGAAGGAATAATTGTATCGATGGGAGGTCAAATACCTAATAACCTTGCAATGAAACTCCACCGGGCGGGAGTAAAAATACTTGGAACTTCACCCGAACAGATAGATAACGCCGAGAACAGGCATAAGTTCTCGCAGATACTTGACGATATCGATGTGGACCAGCCGGAATGGAATGAACTGACCGACCTGGAAGACGCCAAGAAGTTTGCGCAGAAAGTTGAATATCCTGTACTGATAAGACCAAGCTACGTACTGAGCGGTGCTGCAATGAGTATTGTATTAAACGATGAAGAACTCGCAATCTATCTTAAGAAAGCAGCCGACATTAGTAAAGAACACCCTGTAGTGATCAGTAAGTTTATTACTGATGCCCGTGAAATTGAAGTTGATGCAGTTGCTGAAGACGGTGATCTGTTTTGTTATGCAATTGCAGAACATGTAGAGAATGCGGGTGTACATTCGGGCGATGCCACTATCGTACTTCCCCCGCAGAGAACCTACCTCGAAACTATGCGGCGGGTTAAAAATATAACAAAGAAGATTGCTAAATCCCTTCAGATAACAGGACCATTCAATATTCAGTTCATAGCTAAAGATAATGATGTTAAAGTAATAGAATGCAACCTTCGCGCATCAAGAAGCTTCCCGTTTGTTTCAAAGACACTTAAGATTAATTTTATAGAGATCGCAACAAAGCTGATGCTGGGAGAGAAAGTACCGAAGATAGATAAATCTTCTTTCGATCTTGATTATGTGGGCATCAAAGCTTCCCAGTTCTCATTCACAAGACTAAAAGGCTCAGATCCTGTAACCGGGGTTGAAATGTCATCTACGGGCGAAGTTGCCTGCCTGGGCGATGATTTCAATGAAGCCTTTCTTAAGAGCCTGTTGTCAACAGGACACAAATTCCCCCGGAAAGCTGCACTTCTCTCAACAGGAACACTTAAAAATAAGGCTGAAATTCTTGAGGATCTTTTAACACTGAAGAAAATGGGACTAAAGTTCTACGGTACAAAGGGTACTGCAGATTTCTATAAAGAAAACGGCGTAGAAGTTGAAGTTCTTTACCGCCCATTTGATAATGCAGAACCTGGAATACTTACCTACCTTTCGGAAGGAAAGATCGACCTTGTAATAAACATCCCAAAATCAGCAGAAAAGGTGGAGCTCGACAGTGATTATATAATCCGCAGAAAAGCCGTTGACCTGAACATTCCCCTGTTCACAAACGTTCAGTTTATTAAGCGGTTCATCAAGTCGATTGAACATTACAGCCTCGACTCCCTCCCCGTAAAAAGCTGGGACGAGTACCAGTAAAATGCAAATACCGTCAATCAACTGACGGAATTTACGTGAATTCCGTCAGTTAAGAAACCGTAATTAAGATTTTTAACTATTGCCTGGTATATTTTATGTAAAAGGTGAACCTAAAAACATTTAATCAATCAATACCAGGAAGCAGGGCATCACGATGTGGAGTTCAGGG
>DATFVA010000219.1:0-5353 GCA_035260565.1 Ignavibacteriaceae bacterium
GTAATGTGTGGTAACAGCTTCGGCGTCTGAAAGAGTGTTTATGTTCTCCCCTAGTTTTGTAAAGACCGTTCTTATACCCGAACTATAAAGCTTTTCTGTTTCACTTAACGCAGATTCAACTGTCTCGCCGGGCATAAATCTCCTTAATGCCTTTTTAACAAAAAACAGGCGCGGGATGTTTCTTTTCATCCATGCATTCTGTGAACTCCACAGCAAGATTTTTCTGGGAATACTCATTTTATTTTGGGAGAGTTTTCTTTTAAAGATAATATTTTGAAAATAATTATTCCTTTAATTGGGTCGTTAAGTTTAAGATAAATGAACTGGTAGTATGACAAAGGCGATGTTATTACTTATATTCGATGGAAAAAGGGAATCCGGCGGCCGGATGAAGGCCGGCTGGAGGCCTGATACAAAGAAAATGGAAATACAATAAATCGGTTGAAAAATCGGGTAAACGTTTGATATACTGTCGAGATACCGATAGTTGTTGATTTTAGCGACGTTTTGATTTACATTAACAATTAAAATTAGAATATCGGGGATATTCATATGGGTTTATGGGCATTTTTCACAATTTTGTTACCGAAAAAACTCCGGGATAATGATAATATTTTTAAATTATTACCCGTATTTGTCAGCTTAATATTTCTTCCTTTTGTCAGGGCGCAGCAGAACGGATTCATACAAGTCTATCCTTCTTCAGAAAATTATGCTTATGGTACTTTAGCAGTCGCAACGACTGATGGATATATGATTGCAGGGTACGGAAAGCATTATTTTATTGAAAATACCGATGCTGAAGGCAACCCGGTCAGCGTGAAGTTTATCGATAAAAATATTTCTATAAATCAGCCATTCACTACAAGATTTTCTTCGCCGGTAATACAGACAAAAGATTATGGATTCCTTTTTATTGACTCGGACAGTACCTACGACGGCATAAAATACGGACTCAGTTTAATAAAAACCAGCTCATCGGGTACTTTGCTATGGAGAAAGAATATTGATCAATCAATATCGTATACAATGTTCAATATGCTTGAAAGCCGGGATGGCTCTGTTTATGTTTCTGTTCAATATGATAGTGCAGATGCCGCTCTTTTCAAAATAGATGAGGATGGGAATGTAATTTGGGGCAAGGATTTCCATTTTTATCCTATGACGATTTATGGAATGCAGATTCAGGAGTTCAGCGACGGAAGTGTTCTGCTGGCTGGATTCTTTGATATAAAAATTTTAGACATTGATGGAGGTATATTAAACGAAATACATCTGCCGTCGATTGCAGTGAGTTCAATTTTAATAACAAGTGATGATGGAATAGTTGCCGCGTCGTCAAATGCCAGGTTGGTAAAGATGGATAAATCCGGAAATGTATTATGGACGCAGGATTCCGGTATTCCATTATACAGGATTTTTGAAACTTCTGACGGAGGCATAGCGGGACTCCTGCCTGATTTGCCTGAAAGTCATATCCTAAAATTCAGCAGCAGCGGAAATACCATCTGGCATAAAGAATTCCAGACGTACATTCAATATACAGGTCAGGCGGCTGATAACGGATTTATGATGGCAGGGTATGTAAATTATTATAATCTCCCGCCTGCCGAAATCGGCCGTGTAATGCCGGTAATGATAAAAACAGATACAGAAGGCAGCTATACTTCAGCTGCACTTGTATTTCCAAAGACTTCTCTGAATGCTTCCCGGGATTATTCAATCCAATGGCTGGTCAGTAATGTACCTTATATTGACATTGATTTATCCACTGACAAAGGCTCAACCTGGAAAGAACTCGTACGTTCGCTTTCAGCGGAAGAGCGCGATTTTATATGGACTGCCCCATTTGATTTGTCGGATAATTGCCTCCTGCGGATACAGGATTCAAATGATCCTCTAATTTCTGATCAGAGCGATTCAATCTTCTCTATCATTCCTCCCTTCAATCCTTATGACAATGTATCTATTAATGAAGTCAAAATGTGGATCGGTAATAATGGGTATGGGTCGCATAACCCTTACACTGACGGACCAGGTTTTTTCTGGCCGGGAGGTGAAGATTCCGCAATAGGGGCCGTTTTCCAGGATGGCCTCGTTTGGGGAGGTAAAGTTAATGGAGAAATCAGAACCGGGGGAAGCACATACAGGTCAGGTCTGCAGCCCGGGTATATTCTTCCTGACGGAACCCCGGCAGATTCCGGAGCTCTTAGTACACAGGTCTGGAAGATCAGAAAAAACTGGCAGGATTTACCACAAGGTACCGGCAGGGATCAGTATGAATTCAATTATAATCATTGGCCTGTTGAAACAGGCATCCCATGGCTGGATGCTAACAGTGATGGAGATTATACTCCCGGTATTGACCGCCCGGTAATTTACGGTGATGAAATGCTGTTCAACGCCGCAAATGATTTTGATACAACCACAGCCAGGTATCTGTATGGTTCGGATCCGATGGGAATCGAGATGCAGTGCATAACTTTTGCAAAAGATACATCGACTGCTCTGAAAGATGCGGTATTTAAAAAATATAAAGTGATAAATAAGGGCAACTCAACAATAACAGATATGTATTTATCATACTGGACTGATGATGATATGGGAGATGCAAATGATGATTACATCGGTGTTGATACATCACTTAATCTGGGTTATACCTGGAACGCTACAAATGATGATCCGGTTTATGGCTCTCCCCCGCCCGCAATTGGGCATATGATTATACAGGGACCAAGAATTGCAGCATCATCTGATGATAGCGCAAGGTTTGGTAATGGCTGGGTTAAAGGATATAGGAATTTAGAATTATCAGCCTTTGGTGCAAATTTTAAGAATGCTTTAGCCTGGCCTGGTGATCCCTCTCAGGGCATATACCAGGGAACAATTGAGCTGTACAATCTTATAAGAGGATTATATAATGATGGCAGTTCATTTAATAATCCTTTTACTAACGAACCTACGAGGTTTGCATTAGATGGAGATCCGGTAACCGGAATTGGCTGGTATGAAGGAGACGGTTGGCCGGGATTTCATCCTCAACCCGGAGACAGAAGATTTTATATAACATCCGGCCCGTTCAATCTGGCACCGGGTGATACGCAGGAAATAGGCATTGCAATATTTATGGCAAAAAGCAGTACTAATATCCAGAGCATTGCGGCCCTTAGAGAAAAAGTTCCTGTGCTGCTTAATTATTATAATAATGAACTTGTTAAAGAATCGAAAACTCCAGCAATTACACCGCTAAACGATTACTACCTTGAACAGAATTACCCGAATCCTTTTAATTCAAGTACTACAATAGAATACAGAATTCCCGAAAAATCTAATGTAACAATAAAGATATATGATATCCTGGGAAGAGAAGTGAGAACGCTGAACCAGGGGGAGCAGGTACCATGGCATTATAAGGTAAACTTTAATGCTTTATCACTTGCCTCAGGTGTATATTTCTACCGCATCACTGCCGGCGATTTTATTCAGACAAAGAAAATGATTCTCTTAAAGTGACGAGATCGGATATGAAAACAACCACCTTCTTTTATTTATTGATTGCTATACTGCTGTCCGGTAATAATTCCTTAATGCCCCAGCAGAGATTCAAACAGGTCTACACTTCTTTCAGTGAAGCAGGAGCCGGAGCTGTGGTACATGAAGATGCGGACGGTTTTACGCTTTGCGGTTATGCCCTATCAAAGAATAACAGCCCTACCGGTTTCTTTATTCAAAAGGTCGACCAGCAAGGCCGGTCATTATGGGTGAAGGAATTTAAGGAGGAAGGAATTTATTTCAGCGGTCGCAATCAACTCGTGAACATCGCACAAGATGGAGATTCCGGTTTTATTATAGCGGGCGGTGACAGTACATCGAACGGCCGCGTCAAGATAATAAGGCTCAGTTACACCGGCGAGATTCTGCTTAATAAGTCTCTTAATGTTAATACTGACACATATTCGGTTTATGTAATGGTTAGTAGAGACAGCTCGGTCTATTTATCATTGAAGAACAGTTCAGATTCTTTGCATTTAATAAAGACAGATCCACGGGGCGACATCGTATGGGAAAATAACTACAGTCTAGCTTCAACCTCATACTTTGGTATTATGGTAGAGGAATTCAGTGATGAAACCCTGCTATTAGCAGGGAATAAAAAACTAATATGGATTGATAAGGATGGCAGTATTTTAAACGAAAAAGAGACTATCCCGGATTATATTTATAGAGCGGCGATTTTACAAAATGATGATATTATTATCAGTACAACAAGCAAAAAACTACAGAGATTCAGTAAAAACGGCGAGATGCTATGGACACAGGATGAGGGTTATTATTTTGATGCAATAACGGAGACCAGGGATGGTAGTCTGATCACAATTCCTTCTTTTCATGGTTATAATGTAAAGGTAGATAAGTACAGTAGTAATGGAATTAATTTGTGGGAAAAGATACTGAATACTAATACGGGTTCTCACTTTGATCTTCAATTTATAAGAGAAACTAAAGATAACGGATACCTGCTTACGGGATATTACATGTATACGCCAACAATGGATTTTAGTAACGTTCATTATTTTCCAGTAATAGTTAAGACTGATTCAGCGGCAGAGTATGGGCCATCCCTAAGCCTTATCTTTCCCTTTAAAGATGTAAATGCTTCCAACCAGTATGAGATTGAATGGTTGTCAGACCAGGTTAATAATATTGATATAAGTTATTCTGCAGATAACGGACTGACATGGAAAGAGATATCGAATAATGTTACTGCTCATTACGGCTATTCCGCCTGGGTAGTTCCATTCAATATTTCGGATAATTGTCTGCTAAGGATAAGTGATTCAGAGAATCCCGGCATAGCTGATATCAGCGATTCGGAATTCGCGATATTACCGGTCTTTATGCAGTATGAATATATTGCAGCTAATGAGGTTAAGATGTGGATCGGCAACTCGGGGGATTCTTCTCATGATCCTTTTACTAATGGTAAGGGATTTTTCTGGCCGGGGGGAGAAAACGCTACAATGGGTGCGGTTTTTCAGGATGGACTGGTATGGGGCGGGAAAGTAAACGGACAGGTCAGAGTTGGTGGAAATACTTACAGAAGAGGACTTTTGCCAGGGAATATACTACCAGATGGTACTCGTGCTGACAGCGGAGACTATCAGTTCCAGGTATGGAAACTAAAAAAGGACTGGCAGTCTGTTCAAAATGAAATCGAAAAATCCAGGTACCTGTATAATTACAATAACTGGCCGGTTATTACCGGTGCTCCCTGGGTTGATGTAAACCGGGATGGTGAGTACACAGCCGGCATCGATCATACTCTGTATTATGGTGATGAAACTTTGTTTTA
>DATFVA010000220.1:0-3450 GCA_035260565.1 Ignavibacteriaceae bacterium
AAATATTTTTAATTCATTTTAATTCCCGGGCTGGTATCCAGCCTTATATGATGAGAAACAACGAAATTGCAAAACTGAGGAGGAATTATTCATTGAAGGAACTAACCGAAAATATCGTCGATCCGAATCCTTTTACTCAATTTTCACACTGGTTTAATGAATTGTTGAAATCTGATGTCAGGGAACCGAATGCTATGGTACTTGCAACCGCTTCACTTAAGGGTATTCCATCGGCAAGGACGGTTTTGCTCAAGAAATTTGATGAGGATGGTTTTGTGTTCTTCACCAATTATGAAAGCACTAAGGGGAAGGATCTTGCGGCGAACCCCAATGCGCAAATACTGTTTCTGTGGCTTGATCTGGAGCGGCAGGTAAGGATAAGCGGTACGGTGGAAAAGGTATCATCAGAGGAATCTGAGGAATATTTTCATTCGCGGCCTACCAATAGTCAGATCGGGGCATGGGCATCAAAACAGAGCAGTGTAATTCCGGGACGTGAATTCCTTGAAGGAAAGTTCAGGGAGACAGCTGAAAAATATAAGGATGGCAATATTCCGCTGCCGCCGTTCTGGGGAGGGTTCAGACTGAAACCGGTCGAGTTCGAATTCTGGCAGGGAAGGGAAAGCCGCCTGCACGACAGGATAAGCTTCAGGAAGAAAAATAATGATTGGGAGATAGTGAGGCTGTCACCTTAGAATCATAAGCATGTTTATTGATGCCGATTTTTATTGAGGATGTAACTAAAACTTAAACCTTCCCTTCATCATCGGAGTCTCCATAATCACCGTTCTCATAGTGATGGCTGATAGAATGATAATTCCCCCCACTATAGCCATAAACGAAGGAACTTCACCATAACCTATAAATACCCATACCGGGTTAAGCACGGGTTCAATAAGCGCAATTATTGAAGCTTCTATTGCCAGTACTCTCCTCAGTCCATAAGAAAATACTGCATATGCGAGACCTATCTGGAATACCCCGAGGAACGAAACCATCCAGAGGTTGCTGAAATTTACGTTCTCTATTCCCGATAAAAAAGGAATGCATATAAGCGCTACAATCACATTCCCGTAAAAGATAGAACTCAGCTGATACTTGTTTTCATTCTTCCTTAAACCAAGAAATAGAGCGGCAAACATTATCCCTGAGAATAGAGCAACCAGGTTCCCCTCAAAATGTTCTGGCGATATCTTCCCCATAAAGAAAAAAAACATCCCTATTATGCATACGATAATAGTAATAATATTTACCCGGTTGTAGGAAGTTTTAAAAAAAATCGGCTCAAAGATTAAAACATAAATTGGGGCGGTCGACTGAAGAAAGATAGCATTTGCAGCAGTAGTCATCTTCAGAGCAATAACGTAAGCTGTTAGCACTGATGCATAAACGAAAGCATTCACAAAGGTGAGCGTGTTTACCTGCAGCAGCCTCTTCCTGAAGAGTATGGCAAAGACCAAAGCGGCAATTGAGCATCTGAAGAAAGAGATCTGCATTGCATTGAATGTAACAAGCTTTACGAACAGTCCTCCTGTGCTCCACATTAGTGCAGCTGTAAATACCGCCAGCAGTCCTGCCTGATGTGCCTGAAGTCTTTTTAACATTAGATTCCTGTTGATAACGTGACTGCTAATTTACTAATTACTGAAGAAATCATATAAAAATAGTATAACGCCGTAACAAAGATATTGCGATATGCATAAAGAGGGAATAACAAAGAAAGGGATAAAGGAAAGCCCGATTGGTGTTATCAAGGGCGGGAATTATTTATGTTTGAAAGGGAAGTTCTAAAATTATCTTTAATTTACACCACTATCTGATTTTGAAATGAATCCTGAAATAATTGAAATCCTTCCGGAAAATAAAACTCTGGTTAACGAATACTTAAATTTTATCCAGTGGGTATTTCCCGGGGCCAAGTTCCTCGAATGGTGGGAGAAAGGATTCTGGACGAATGATTATAAACCTTTCACTATCCTCGAATCGGGCAAAATAATTTCAAATGTAACTGCGGCCCTTATGGATGTGATAATTGAAGGTCAAAGTTATAAAGCAGTTCAGATTGGCGCGGTAGGTACAATCCCTGAATATCGGAATCAGGGTCTGTCCAGGATTCTGATGGAATATGTCCTTCAGGAGTACGAAGATAAGATTGACCTGTTTTTACTCTTTGCTAATGAAAGTGTGCTGGAGTTTTATCCTAAGTTTGGTTTTAGAAAACTAAAAGAGAAAATATTTCTGCTGGACTCACCTATTCCGGAAGTAAAATTCTCTGCAAGGAAGTTAAACCTTCAGGTTTCAAAAGATTACAGGATTCTGCTGGATTTAATTAACCAGAGAAATGACATTACCAGGATATTTGGAGCAGAGAATTATGGGTCTATAACAATGTGGCATGTTTTTAATAATCTTAAAAACAATCTGTACTACCTTGAAGAAGAAGATGCAATTATAATAAAGACGGAAAAAAGGAACGAAATGTTTATCCGCGAAATAATATTCCGTGAACCTTTTGAGGTCCTTCCTGCTTTATCTAAAATAATTGAATCTGACAGAATAGAAAAAATTTATTATTATTTTCCCCCGGATCAGATCCGGTTTCCTTATAACAAAGAAACTGTCTATAAATCCCATTTATTTGTTAAGAGCAAAATGGATTTTGATAATGATATGCTGAAATTCCCTGAAACTGCTCAAACTTAACCTGTGAAAATGAATAAAGCATTTATAATTTTAACCTTCCTACTGGTGAATCCAAAAATATTTTCTCAGTCAGAATATCCGGATGAACCCGCGAAAGTAGTGTTGACCGGAAGAGTACTTAACTTTGATGCTGATATTGGAGCCGGAGATTCAGTTCATAAACATTTTGAATCTGGCTATTCCTCAGAATACTATACAGCATAGCGTAGGTTTAGCCCATAAACTTTAGGTCTGTGGGCTTTATTTTATTCGGCAGAGCAAATCCCTGCCAGGGACTGCGAAATGCCGGAAATCAAATTTTGCATCGATAACATTATTCCGCCTCAGTTTACCCGCTGGAATTCATCAAAATTGGACTGTTCCAAAACTGCAGCATTCCACCACAACTTGAATACGTTCTCCTAATAAGCTAATATGGTTGGGAAAGATCAGATACCTTTTTGTTTATCAGCTGTAATATTTGTTTAAATAATGTTTGGAATCAACAGGATCTAAAAGAGATCAGATATTTTTTATATATTACTAAAAATGAAATACAGCTATAATCCGCCGGGTGCTATAAAAAAAATCTTCTCTTCGTTTCAGTGGGAATCGAAGGTGGATAAGATACTTCTTACTTTTGATGACGGGCCTATTCCTGAAACTACTCCATTTATCCTTGGTATACTTTCAAGGCACAATATTAAAGCTGCATTTTTCTGTGTGGGGGAAAATGTTCACAGGCACCCTGGGCTTTACCGTGATATG
>DATFVA010000221.1:0-7093 GCA_035260565.1 Ignavibacteriaceae bacterium
TTTTGTTCTCAAGTTCTTCATATTTCTGCTGATATATCTTCGACTGCAGCTCGACACATTCGGCAACTATTGTAAAATAAAACGAACTGCCATGATTGATTTTACTCTCCATCCACACCTTACCTCCCATAAGTTCGGCAAGCCTCTTGCTTATTACAAGACCCAGACCCGTTCCGCCGTAGGACCTGTTAATTGAGGCATCCAATTGAGTGAAGGCATGGAATAAGCGGTGCTTTTTGTTCTCCGGAATTCCAATCCCTGAGTCTTTCACCATAAATTTTATTTCAACCTTCTCCTCATCAAGCATTGTGGATGATACCGAAATAAATATTTCACCTTCTTCAGTAAACTTAACCGCGTTGCTGATCAGATTTGTTAATATCTGCCTTACCCGTGTGACATCCCCTTTTAACACAGCTGGGCAGTCATTATCGATAGCGTAAACCATATCAAGTTTTTTCTCCGCCGCCCTGGTAGCAAGAAGATCTAATGAATCTTCAACACATTCCCTGAGCTTGAATGGATGAGCTTCAATCTCCAGTTTCTCTGATTCTATC
The DNA here is from genome assembly GCA_035260565.1 of Ignavibacteriaceae bacterium. Lineage (GTDB taxonomy): Bacteria > Bacteroidota > Ignavibacteria > Ignavibacteriales > Ignavibacteriaceae > DATFVA01. Next base: position 558 of record DATFVA010000221.1, read on the forward strand.
TTAGAAAAATCGAGGAGATCATTTATAATCACAAGGAGCTGATCCCCGCTTAACCTGATAGATTCAACATATTCTTTCTGTTCATCAGTTAGTTCAGTATCAAGCAGAAGGCCTGTCATTCCTATCACACCGTTCATAGGCGTTCTTATTTCATGACTCATAAGCGCAAGGAATTCACTCTTTACCCGGGCAGCATTTTCAGTTTCTATCAGTGCTTTATCGAGTTCATAATTTTTCTTTATTAGTTCATTTTTAATATTATCCTGTTTAATTACCGCCCCTATAGTCGCTGCCATTGTAGAGAGGAAATACTCTTCATCTTCGCTCCATCTTCTGTCCGTCCTGCAGTCATCGAATCCTATGAATCCCCAGTATTTCCCATCGATCATTATCGGAACAAGCAGAATTGATTTGATATTTCTGTCGACGAAAACTACTCTTTCACTCGGCGGCAGTTTTTTAATAAGGAACTTAAGTGTTCTTCCATTTTCAAAATTGCCATAGAAATCCAGGGATGCAAACCTTGAATATGATAACCTCTGCAGGATAGGGTTCTTTATCTGAGATTCAGAATTAACCGAAGACCATTCATACAAAATGCTTACAAACATTTCCTCTGTTTCATCGATTACCTGGTGTTTGTAAATATAAACCCTGTCAACTTCAGCGGCTATACCGAGTATACGTAAAGCTTTGGTTAATCCGTTTTCGAAATCTGAGGTGGAAATTGTTGTTTTCGTTGCCTCTGCAATTCCTGCAAGAAGACGGTCTTTCTTTCTTAGCAACCTTTCGTTTGATTTTCTTTCGGAAATATCTCTCAGTATGCTGAGGAGATATTTTTTTCCGTCAAGGTTATCAATAAATGTATTTGAAACTTCAAGATCGATAACTATACCATTCCAGAGTCTGACACTTGATTCATACTTCGAACTGAAGGAGTCATGCTTAAAGAAGTCTTTATATTTCTCCAATGCATCCCTGCCGGTGAGATCATCGTAGTGAGTTGATAACAGAGAGCCTTCAATTTCTGCCTTATGCTTATCAATCATTTTAGCATAAGCGTCATTACACATGAAGATATATCCCTCTTCATCTGTCAGGAGCATTCCTTCGGACGATTTGTCCCAAACCGTGTGGAATGTTTTTTCAGATGATTCAATTTTCTTCTGCGATTCAATCCTTTTACTTATATCCCTCAATGTCGCCTGTGCAAAAAATTTGCCGCCCAGTTCTATTATTCTCCCGTTGATTTCAACAGGAATTAAACGGCCGTCCCTGTGCACTATATCCATAAGAAGAGTAATTTCCTCCCTTCCTCTGAATAATTTCAGCACCAGGCTGGTGTACTCATAAATTTTTGATTCAGGAATAAAATCTGTGAAGGGTTTACCCGTAATTTCGTACGGCTCATAACCGGACAGTTCTTTACAAGAGGGACTTATATAAGAAACCTTCCCCGAAGCAGAAAGCCTGATTATAACATCAAGCGACGCCTGGGTAACCAGGTTAAATTCAAGGTAAGCATCACGGTAATGTTCTATTGCATTAGCTAAATCCTTGAATGCCTCCTCCTCCTGGTTACTATGTCCGTTCTGTTTTAGTAAATCCTTAAGGAGAGACTGAAGTTTTTTTAGTTCTTCCAGGTTATGTTCAATATTTTGTAAATTTTTCTTCAAATAAAGTAAAATTCACCTGGTTAAGTACCTGAATTAGATTGCTTAATTGAAAATGTCCATAGTTATCGAACTTTTCGTGTAGAATGGTTCAAATTTTATTCCAGAATGAAACATTCTATGAAATAGACATTTTTTTCTAATACTGACCCCGAACCGCATTCTCATCACAAAGCGGATTGCCTTAAACAGACCGATTACCTGAAGACAATTTGTTTGCTTCGCTTATAAGTATTCTCTAATTTTGATCACAATTTTTATTGAATTATGGAGAATTTTACTGTATGAAAAGAACGATAGTTACTATGCCCGGTGATGGAATTGGTAAAACTGTCCTTCCGGAATCACTCAGAGTACTTGAAGCTGTGGGATTTGAATGTGATTATATTCATGCCGATATAGGTTGGGAATTCTGGTGCAAAGAAGGTAATGCTCTTCCTCAGAAAACTCTTGATCTGCTTGAAAAACATAAAATAGGTTTATTTGGTGCAATTACATCTAAACCTAAGGATGCTGCTGCAAAGGAACTTGATCCCGCTTTACAGAATAAGGGCTTTGTTTATTTTAGTCCTATCGTTGGACTAAGACAGCACTTTAACCTGGATCTCTGCATTCGTCCCTGCCGTTCATTCGAAGGGAATCCTTTAAACTTTATAAGACGGGATGCAAAGGGCGGATTTGAAGAACCACTGGTTGATACAATAATCTTCAGACAAAATACCGAAGGCTTATATGCAGGAGTCGAATGGACTAATCCTCCAAAAGTTGTACGGGATGCCCTTGAAACACACCCTAAAATGAAGGCATTTAAAAATGTTCCGAGCGAAGATATGGCTGTATCAACAAGAATAATGTCGCGTAATGCTTGCAGGCGGATTATTCGGGCTGCATTTGAATATGCAAAAGATTATAATTATAAAAATGTAACTATCTGTGAAAAACCAAATGTACTGCGGGAAACTTCCGGACTGATGGTTAAAGAGGCGAAAATAATTGCAAAAGAATATCCGGATATTGAATTATGGGATACTAATATTGATGCACAGATGATGTGGCTGACAAAGAATCCTGAGATTTACGGTGTCATTGTGGCTGAGAATATGTTTGGCGATATTATAAGTGATGGTTTTGCCGGACTGGTAGGAGGATTGGGATTTGCCTGCAGCGCTAACATAGGAGAAGGTGCTGCAGTTTTCGAACCAACTCATGGTTCGGCTCCCAAGTACCAGGAGTTAAATCCTTCAATTGTAAATCCTATTGCAATGATATTGAGCGCCTGTATGATGCTCGATCATATAGGTGAAAATAAGAAAGCTGAAAAGATCAGGGCTGCAATTGCCAAAGTGGTAAAAGAAGGTAAAGTGCGTACATATGATATGATGAAGTTAAAAGGGAATGCTGAGGTCTTTGAACATGGAGCTTGTACAACTCAGCAAATGACTGATGCTGTTATAGCAGCATTATAAAATATTACCGTTTAGGGATGTTTCATTTATCTTAAAGGTATCATGATGAACGGGATCACACTAATTCTCTTTGCTATTTTCTTCTACGCAATAGCATACCGTTTATATGGTAAATTCATTTCCAATAAACTAAAGATAAATGCAGCTACAGAAACTCCATCACATACTCTTTATGATGGTGTTGATTATGTTCCTGCAAAAACCCCGGTACTGCTTGGTCACCATTTTGCATCTATTGCAGGTGCAGGTCCTATTGTCGGTCCGGTAATCGCCGCCGGCTTCGGATGGATTCCCGTTTATATCTGGGTGCTTATAGGAGCTGTTTTTATCGGCGGAGTGCATGATTATACAACAATCATAGCATCCATCAGGCATCAGTCGAAATCCATAGGATTTATCATTGAAAAATATATCGGTATCAGCGGAAAGAAATTATTCCTTCTTTTCGCATGGGCAACGCTGATACTTGTTATTGCAGTATTTACAATTATAGTGGCAGACACATTCGCAAGTATTCCCGCAGCCGGAACATCATCCATTCTTTTTATGCTGTTGGCAATATTATTCGGACTTTCAATTTACAGGTTCAAAGTACCTTTGTGGATCGCTTCAATTATAGGTGTTGTTCTTCTTTTTACCTGCATCCCTCTTGGAGAAATATTCCCTCTTCATCTAACCAGGCTTAGCTGGCAGTTGATACTTTTCGGATATATTTTCATAGCATCAGTTACCCCGGTATGGATTTTACTCCAGCCGCGCGATTATCTGAATTCCTACTTTTTATACGCGTTGATGATCGGCGGAGTAGCCGGTGTATTTTTTGCTTCGCCGCATATGAATATTCCTGCAGTTGCTGCCTTCTCCCTGGATAAGGTAGGTTACCTGTTCCCTGCCCTTTTCGTAACTGTAGCATGCGGAGCAGTAAGCGGATTTCACTCAATCGTTGCCAGCGGCACCACAGCAAAACAACTGAATAAAGAGACGGATGGAAAGTTAATCGGGTACGGCGGTATGCTGATAGAAGGAGTTCTGGCAGTACTCGCGCTTATAGCGGTCTCTGCCCTGGGCGGTGCGCAATTCACTGAAATATTAATTAATAAAGGTCCTGTTGCCGCTTTCTCGATCGGAGTTGCTAATTTCATAGAGGCTATTCCTTTTCTGCCGGTAACCGCTGCAACAGCCACAAACTTTGTAGCCCTCGCAGTTGCAGCTTTTGCATTGACTTCACTTGATACAGCAACAAGACTCGGAAGGTATACTTTCCAGGAATTCTTCGAAATAAGCGGGAGTAAAGAGCAACCTTTCTTTGTAAAAAACAGGTTTGCTGCAACTGGTATAACTGTTTTCTTCGGTGCGGCATTAACTTTCAGCGGCCAGACAATGTCAATCTGGCCGGTCTTCGGCAGTGCCAATCAGCTCCTGGCTGCTCTTGCACTACTTGCCATCACTGTATGGGTGGCTAATTTAAAAGAGAACTACCTTTTTGTACTTATCCCTATGCTGTTTATGTTCGGTGTAACGCTGACAGCATTAGGAATGCTTTTCTACACAAATATATCCAGCGGTAATTACATACTTTCATTTATTTCTGTACTTTTATTCCTGCTGGCGATCCTCCTGGGAATAAAAGCATATACAGTATTGGTTCATAATAAACCCAAAAAGATCAAAGAGGAATTAATTACTCAGTAAGAGGAGTCTATGCGGAATAAAGTATTAGAGATCTGGCCGGAAATTAATTGGATAAAAAATGAAGAGTTAAAAGAAAAAACTCTTCAGTGCTGGATGTATGCAATCGGGAACAGCGTCCTGAGTCCTGAGGATTTACAGGTAATCCCCTTTTCTCTTCTTATAAAAGACTGCCGCATTTCATTTATGAATCATAAAAGAACGGCTGTGCAGCTTTCTGTGGATATAGCGAACAGAATGATGGCGAATTTCGGCACCGGAATAAAGATCGATATGGATATACTTATATCGGGAGCAATCCTGATTGATGTTGGGAAACTTGTGGAATATGATAAAGTTGACGGGGAGCTGACTACCAGCAAGGCGGGAAAATTACTGCGGCATCCTTTCAGCGGAGTCTCAATTGCAGACCGTTTCGGCCTTCCTCCCGAGGTTCAGCACATTATAGCCTATCACGCAAAAGAAGGCGATCTTGCAAAGAGAAGTGTGGAGGCAATCATAGTTCATCACGCCGATTTTGTTTCATTTGAGCCATTTTTATAATCGTCATTGTCGTCATTGCGAGCGAGTCCTCGAGCGAAGCAATCTCTCACTAATAGTAGCTTGAAAAACTATTACGTTTATATTTTGACGAATAAAAATAACTCTGTTCTTTATACCGGGGTTACAAATAGTTTAATGCGAAGAATTTGGGAACATAAATCAAAATTAATTAAAGGATTTACTCAAAAATATAATGTTGATAAGTTGGTTTATTATGAAGTATTTGAAAATCCTTCCACAGCTATTCAGAGAGAAAAACAGATCAAAGCAGGTTCAAGAAGGAAGAAAATAGAATTAATAAATAAATTCAATCCTGAATGGAACGATTTATATAATCTTGATAAGTTGTATAAAGATAATTTACATACATAGCGATTACTTCATTCAGGACTCTTGCAATGACATACGTGAATGACATAAGAATTAAGTTTTGTACATTTGGAGATTGCTTCGAGGCTGTCTTCTAATAATTAAGCAATTTAGACAGCCTCTCGCAATGACATACAAGGAACCATTTAAAGAATGACATTTTTGAATTTTGAAGATTGAAATAAGGATGAATATATGAGCCAAACACTGATAGAAAAGATAGCCCAGAAATATGCAGTAGGACTGGAACCAGGTCAGCAGGTTCACGCCGGGGATTATTTATCCATCCGGCCTGCCTATATTATGACGCACGACAATACCGGTGCCGTAATACCTAAATTTAAATCTATTGGGGCCACTAAGCTCGCAAACCCGCGGCAGGTTGTTCACACGCTTGACCATAATGTGCAGGATAAAAGTGAAAAAAATCTTGAGAAGTATAAAAAGATAGAAGAATTTTCAAAAAGTATGGGCGCCGATTTCTACCCTGCAGGCAGAGGTATTGGCCACCAGATCATGGTAGAGGAAGGTTATGCATGGCCAGGCACAATGGCAGTTGCTTCAGACAGCCACTCGAATATGTACGGAGGTATCGGATGCCTCGGTACGCCGGTAGTAAGAACTGATGCCGCGGCATTGTGGGCTGCTGGAAGAACATGGTGGCAGGTGCCGCCTATTGCAAAGGTTGAGCTCAAAGGACGTCTAAGGAAAGGTGTTACCGGTAAAGATCTTATTATCGCTTTGTGCGGACTCTTTAATAATGATGAAGTACTTAACCATGCAATAGAATTTACAG
>DATFVA010000222.1:0-7732 GCA_035260565.1 Ignavibacteriaceae bacterium
TCATTATTTTAGGAATATGCATCAAATGTCTCTTTTTCATCTTTTGTAAAAAATCATCAAAAACGATTTATAACGATGTGTCCGGATTCAACCATGTAATCTGTATAACACTTTAAGCGAGTTAATGCCAGAACCAGCTAACTCTAATAAATTGATTAGAAACCCGTTGTATGCGGGTTAATGGTGATGAGTATCTCACATAGAGTTCTTGTTAGAAATAATATCTTAAATGAGTTTATAATTTAAATACAGGTAAATATATTGTGGCAAGCCTGGGTTAATCTTATCATCGGGTTATGGCTGATATTAAGCGGATTTATTTCCGAGCTAGAGACCCCTTCTTTGATGATTATTTCAGGTATAATAGTTTTTCTGTCGGGATTATCGGGTGCCATAAAATCAAAAAGCTGGGAAGGTACCTTAAACTGTCTGATAGGGATCTGGATAATCCTTTGCAGTGTCTGGTTTAAATTTTTTATGCCCTGGAATTTTTTCGTAACCGGCGGGGTTATATTCATATTTGCATCCTGGAATATAACAGAGCATCCGCGTTTAAATCGCGGCTGATTTTTATTTCCCCATTTTGCTCTAATCTTTTGTGTAAGGAGGGCCATTAAATTAGTACGCCCGGAAGGATTCGAACCCTCAACCTTTTGATCCGTAGTCAAACGCTCTATCCAGTTGAGCTACGGGCGCATATATCAATTTTGGGTAGGCAAATATAAATATTAAGGATTTTATTTACAATCGTTTATCCATTCAGTTCAAAAATCACAGCTCAGGATAATACCGGTTTAATATGAAAGACCGATGATTATTAACACAACAATGAAATTATTTTCTTATAATTTGCATATTGAGGTTGTAGTGGGCCTGTTTAAAATATATATGAGGAGCTGTCATTATGGAAGAGATTTATTTGATTGCAGGCGCAATCCTGGTTTACCTGTTTTATAATCTTTTCGTTCCATCCCATTACAGAAGATCGCATTTTCTTGATAAAACTGATTTGAGGTCACTATTCAGGAATTAAGCAGCGATTTTTTTCCCAGAAATGAAAGTTTTTAAAAAGGGAATTCCCACTTCCACCAAAAAAAATTAAATAATTCCTTTTTTTGACCAGAATTACACGCATAGAGTCTCTGGTATGCACTTTGTTTGGATATGAGTAAGATATTTATCTCAGAATTTCAGGGAGGTGTAAGATGAGTTGGCTAAAAGTGAAAACCTGGTTTATTGAATATAATACGCTTCTCTTCATTTTATTTATTGCACTAGGCTGGTTAATTTCCTGGGTCGGCGTCATAATATTTATGGCTATTTTTCTTAAATAAATCCTGGATACAGGACACTGCTGAAGTTGTTTTCTTAAAAACTATTTATCCTGCCTTTCTTTCATATTACCTGCTTACCGGTTATTTTTGGATAATTATATTTCCACTTATAAATACACAGGATTAACTGATGTTTAAAGGAACAGGAACTGCACTTATTACTCCTTTTAATGAGGATCTTAGTGTCGATTATGCTTCGCTAAAGAAAATTGTAAATCAGCAGGTAGAGGGGGATATCGATGCTTTAATCGTACTCGGAACTACAGGTGAATCTCCTGTCATCGATGATGATGAGAGAAAACGTATCATCAGCACAGTTCAGGAAGAGGTCAACGGTAAAATCCCGATAATAGTGGGAACAGGAACTAACAATACAACTCATGTAGTCGCACTCAACAGGATGGCTGAGGAGCTTTCGGTTGACGGACTACTTATTGCTAATCCTTATTATAATAAGGGAACTCAGCAAAGTTTAATTGAACATTACGGTTATATAGCGGAACGGACAACCCTGCCGATCATTTTATATAATGTGCCTTCACGGACGGGGATGAATATCCTTCCCGACACTGCAATCCGGATCTTCCAAAATTGTAAAAATGTGGTTGGAATAAAAGAGGCGAGCGGCAATATATCCCAGATAGCGGAACTTATTGCATTAAAACCCGATGCCTTCCAGGTGTTTTCAGGCAACGACGATCAGACGCTTGCAATTATTGCACTGGGGGGCACCGGTGCTATCTCAGTGTTTTCAAATCCATACCCGCACCTAATGAAGAAACTAACTAATGCCCTGTTTGAAAGAGATTACGGTAAAGCGCAGAAACTCAATAATAAATTTAATGATATGATGAACAAGCTCTTTATTGAAGCCAGTCCCGCCCCCGTTAAATATGTTATGAGTAAACTCGGTTATTGCCGTAACGTACTACGTCTACCCCTGAGCATATTAACGGAGAAAAATATACCTTTGCTGGATGAAGCAATGAAGAAAATGGATTAACAATTATGCAGGATAAAATAGATTACGGAATAGCAGGATATAGAGGACGACTTGGAAGCGAGGTAAATAATTTATTTTCTGAAAAAGGACACCGGCTTGTTTTTAGTTCCGACGTGGATGGGGAGAATGAAACCAGTAAACCACAAGTACTAATAGACTGTTCGCTGCCCGAAGCTTTTGAAAATAATATCAAATTAGTTCAGAGGTTTAATTGTTCTTTTATAGTTGCCGTAACAGGACTAAGCGAAAACCGTCTTAATGATCTTAAGAAATTATCGGAGCGGATTCCCGTGGTACAGAGTTTTAACTTTTCAATCGGCATTCAGATATTGCTCAACCTCACAGAAAGAGCATCGGACCTGCTTAAAGACTGGGATATAGAGATTACGGAAACACATCACCGGATGAAAAAGGATATGCCTTCAGGGACAGCCAAAATGATTAAAAATGTTTTCAGGGATAAAGATGTGAATATTTCATCATTACGGCTTGGAGGAGTTCCAGGAGACCATTCTGTTGAATTCGGCGGAATGGGAGAAACACTTAAGATTACTCATCACGCTATTTCAAGAAGAACTTTTGCGGAAGGCATCCTTAAGTCGGCCGAATTTATTTTAAATAAAGAGAATGGCTTTTACAGCTTTACCGACGTAGTTTTCGGTAAAGAGAACCATGCATAGTAAAACCGAGGTCAAAATTGGATTCATATGAAGTAATAAATTATATCTCGAACGCACAGAAGAAGACTCCCGCAAAGGTTTATCTTCAGGGTGACCTTAATGCAGTTGATTTCGGCCAAATGGATTTTTACGGCTTTGGAAAATCAGGGATTTTATTTTGTGAATATAAAGAGTTTACTGATTTCTACGAAAAAAACAAACAGCATATCACCAAGTACAGGGTAGAGACAGACAGAAGGAATTCTGCTATTCCGCTAGCCGATCTGACTAAGTATAACAGCAGAATAGAACCAGGAGCTCTTATCAGGGATTTAGTTGAAATTGGCGATAACTGTGTGATAATGATGGGTGCTGTTTTAAATATCGGAGCAGTTATCGGAAAAAAAACAATGATAGATATGAATGTTGTTGTAGGAGGCAGGGCAGTTGTAGGAGATAATTGCCACATCGGTGCGGGGACTGTGCTTGCAGGAGTTATCGAACCGCCGAGCGCTGAACCTGTAGTGATTGAAGATGACGTATTAATCGGCGCAAATGCAGTAGTATTGGAAGGAGTCAGAGTGGGGAAGGGTGCTGTTGTTGCAGCAGGTTCAATCGTTGTTAAAGATGTTGAACCTCTGACAGTAGTTGCCGGAGTTCCTGCAAAAGTAATTAAGAAAGTAGATGAGAAAACTAAAAGCAAAACTCAGCTTATGGAAACTCTAAGGAATCTTTAATGCCTATAATTGTCCAGAAATACGGCGGCAGCAGCGCAGCAGACGTTGATAAAATAAAAAAGATTGCCTCACAAATTGCTGCTGTAAAAAAAGAGGGGAATGATGTGGTTGCTGTTGTTTCCGCAATGGGAAAAACGACCAATCAATTATTAGAAATGGCAAAGTCCTTATCTTCTGATCCAGAAAAGAGGGAACTTGATATGCTCCTCAGTACAGGTGAGCGTATTACTATGGCTCTGCTGTGTATTGCTTTGAATGATCTTGGTATTAAAGCTATCTCGCTGACTGGTTCCCAATCAGGTGTGATAACTAATGACCGATATAACGATGCGAGAGTAATAGAAGTAAGGCCTTTCAGGGTTCAGGACGAATTAGCAAAAGGACAGGTTGTGGTTATAGGAGGGTTCCAGGGAGTGAGCTACAAGCGTGATATCACAACGCTAGGACGCGGCGGATCAGATACATCTGCTGTAGCAATGGCTGCTGCACTGAATGCCGAACGGTGCGAAATTTATTCTGATGTCGACGGCATTTATACAGCGGACCCGAATCTTATAAAAGAAGCAAAACATCTGCCGGAGATGTCATTCCAGCAGCTCCAGGAAATGTCTGAAGCAGGTGCAAAAGTATTGAATGCCCAGGCAGTGCAATTTGCAAAAGAATCTAAAATTGCAATTTATGCAAGGAGTACTTTCAGTCCTGGAAGAGAAACCATCACAAGGGAATCCCAGCCTTCGGAAATAACTTCAGTGATTGCTGTGGTGCATGAGACCGAGGTAATAAGGATTATATACAGTGGTTCGGATATAAAGCAGCTGCTGGAATTCCTTGAAGGCAAAAACATTTATGTGAAAGAATTTAATTATGTTCAGGGGGACAGAGAAAATACTCCCAGGGCATCATTTGTAATTTCCAGGAAGAATATTCATTCCTGGAACAGGACAGAAAAAGAACTCGATGAAATATTCAAGGATAGAATTTCAATAGATGATTCCTCCGGAGCAGTTTCGCTTATAGGGGAAGGGTTCAGCAGGGACAATAAAATCATAAAAGAAACTTTTGCCGTACTTCTACAAAATGGAATTGAGCCAAAAGGTCTAACAACAACTTCTTTCAGATTATCGGTATTGATCGCGAAAGAAAATGTTGAATCTGCGGTCGCTATACTGCATAAGTACTGGATTGAAGAAGCCAGGTAATCACATCAGCTAAATACTTTGCTATGAATTCATTAATTTTGAAATTCCATAAAAGTTTATATTATTAACCGAAATCAGAGTTGGAAGGTTTAAACATCTAAATCATGAATAAAATTTATTGTGTATTGTTGTTATTTTTATTTTTAGCTGCCTGTATGATAAACCTGCAGGCACAGAACGGTCAAAGAGGATCCGGGCAGATATCCAGCGGGGGAATTGTAACAGGCACGGTAATAGATTCAGCATCAAAGTCACCCATAGAATATGCGAATATTGTTGTCCTTTCAATAAAAGATACCAGTGTTATTACAGGAACAGTCACCGATTCAAAAGGAAATTTCACAATTCAAAAAGTTCCTTTCGGAAAGTACTTCCTCGACATCAGGTTTATTGGATTTAAAGATCAGCGTCAAACCGTAACAATCAATCCTCAGAAACAGCATATCGATATCGGAGTAGTAAAGCTGAGTTCGGGAGCAGTAAATCTTGAAAATGTTGTTGTACATGGAGCCAGGAATCCAGTTACATACCAGATTGATAAAAAGGTGATAGATGTCAGCCAGATGGAAACCACTATTTCCGGCAATGCAGCTGAAGTCCTTGAAAATGTCCCCTCAGTAACCGTCGATATAGAAGGGAATGTAAGTCTGAGGGGAAGCACAAATTTTACAGTTTTGATTGACGGCAAACCATCGGTTATGGATGCTCAGGATATCCTTCAGCAAATTCCAGCGACCTCAATTCAGTCGATAGAAATCATTACAAACCCTTCAGCGAAATATGATCCTGAAGGAACAGCGGGCATTATCAATATAATAATGAAGAAGAGGCAGAACGTTGGTCTGAGCGGAGTAGTTAATGCTAATGCAGGGTTTCATGATAAATACGGTGGGGATTTCTTATTCGAATATAAAACCCCATCAATAAATTATAATTTCGGACTCGATTATAACCGGAGGATTTTCCCCGGTACAAGGAAACAGGAAAATATATACAAGCTTCCTTCGAATTCTACTTACTTAAATTATGACGGTACGATGGAATGGGGAAGAATTTCTTATGGATTAAGGGGAGGAATGGATTTCAGTTTAAGTGAAAATGACATGCTAAGTTTCGGCGGCAGATTCGGACACGGTGAGCATCAGAGAAATTCAAATTTAAACTACACTCAATGGTCTGACAATTTTCCGCAAAGGGATACATATCTGAGTGTGATCGACAGTAAAAGGCAGGGACAATATTTCGCGCTGAATTCAAATTATCAGCATAAATTTGAAAAAGAAGGTCATCAGATTTCAGGAGAATTCTTTTATAGTCATCATAATTCCGATGAAAGTTCTCTCACTACCCAGATAAATTCCGGACTTCCCACTGATGGAACAAAGGCTACAGAATCAGGTCCTGAGAATGAATACCAGGGGAAACTTGACTATGTACTTCCTCTTGGGGAAAAAAATAAATTTGAAGCCGGTTACCAGGGAGAGGCTGAACTATCAACAGATATTAATGGTTTATATACTTTTGATTCAAGTTCAACCAGCTTTACTTTCCAGCCTGCGTTCAGTAACTCCACGGATTACAACAGAACCGGGCAGGCTTTTTATTCTCTTTATTCAGATGAATGGGGCAATCTTGGTATTCAGGGGGGTGTACGTGGAGAATATACATACCAAACGACAAACGTGAAAGACAAGAATCAATATTTCAAAATCGACCGGTGGGATTTCTTCCCAACTCTCCACAGTTCTTATAAATTCGGAGGAGGCTCACAACTAATGGCCAGTTACACCAGAAGAATTGACAGGCCTCACGGCTGGTTCCTTGAGCCCTTTATTACCTGGGTTGATGCTAATAATGTAAGAAAAGGTAACCCAGGTCTTGAGCCTGAATTTATAGATTCTTATGATGCGGGAATCCAGACATTCATCGGGAAAGTAAATTTTTCGACCGATTTTTATTACAGAATTACCCAAAATAAAATCGAACACATTAGTTCGATATATCCGGATGCGGAAAACGTAACTCTTACTACATTTGAAAATATAGGAAAGGACTATTCCCTCGGGACGGAATTTATGCTGATCTATGATCCACTTGAGTTTTGGGATATGAACCTTATGGGAAATTTATACGACTACCGGGTGAGGGGGGTGCTTTACAATGAATCTTTTGACCGGAAGAGCTTCAATTGGAATTTAAGGATGAATAATGTATTTAGTATTTCCAAGTCCACGTCATTCCAGTTAAATGGCAGGTATAATAGTCCCACAGTTTCATCACAGGGAAAGGAGGAAGGGTTCTTCTCAGCCGATGTGGCAGTAAAACAGGATTTTATGGACAAGAAACTCTCACTCACTTTACAGGTACGAGATCTGTTAGGTACTGCAAAACATGAGTTTACCTCTACAACTCCAGACCTTTACTCATATCAGTATTTTAACAGGGAATCGCCTGTTATTATGCTTAATATTAAATTTAATTTTAATAATTACAAGCAGCAGGATCGGAATGATCAGCCAGATAATGGAATGGAACAAGGACCCGAGGAATTCTAGTAATTATGAATTATAAAGGAATCTTATAAGTAATGAGCAGTATTACACCGGTTGAACTCAGGCATAAACTGCATATGAATCCTGAGATTGCATACCAGGAGTTCAGAACCACAGAAACAATAATAAATTCAATAAGCGCCCTTGGTGGTTCTGAAGCATTGAAGATTCATACTCCTTTCCAAACAGGAGCACTATTCGAATACAAAGTGAATGATGATCCCTGGATTTTATTCAGAGCTGATATA
>DATFVA010000223.1:0-5687 GCA_035260565.1 Ignavibacteriaceae bacterium
ATAATTCTTAACCCAACCTGGAACGTCCCTCCGAACATCATCAGGGAGGAAATTCTGGCAGGAATAAGGAAGGATTCGAGTTATCTTTCCGATAAAAATTTCAAAGTATACAGGGACGGGGCTGAGATATCTTATAAAGACGTCAGTCTGAGAGAATTAGCTTCGAGTGATATTCCTTATAGAATTATTCAGGATCCCGGGGCAGGTAATGCTCTTGGCAGAATAAAATTTATGTTCAGAAACCCTTTCGGTATTTATCTTCATGATACTCCTTCGAGGGCGCCATTTTCCTTGTCGAACAGGGCAGTAAGTCATGGCTGTATAAGAGTTGAGAAGCCCCTGGCGTTTGCGGAATATCTTTTAAAGGATAATTCGGAGTGGAACCTTGATTACCTGAAAATCGAGATTGGTCAGAAAGCAGATGATAAATCAATGATATCTGAGTATTACAAAAAAAGAGCCGAACTGAGAAAAAACAGAAGCTTCGGTAAAACAACCGAAGTCGTACTGAATAAAAAGATTCCCCTGTTCGTTGATTACAACACAGCCTGGGTTGATGATAACGGTGAAATAAATTTCAGAGATGATGTATATGATCAGGATAAAATATTAATGGAATACTTATTCCGGGATGAGATATCGAAATAGTGCCTATAATTTCAGACGCCAGGGAACGGCAGAAATTAATTTAATAATGATTCAATGGGGAGATAAAAATGAAGAGATCCTTACTTCTTTCTTTAATGATCTTGTTTTCCTATACAGTTCAAATAAGATCCAATCCGCAGGTTAATGATATTGATTCTGTTATAACTTCCATTCTTTCAAATGTAAATTCAGATTCAATCAGATATGTAGTACAGAGTCTCCAGGATTTTCAAACGAGGTTCCTCCTTACTCCAAACCGCTTCGATGCGGCTGGATGGATTGAAAACCGATTCAGTGAAATCGGCATACCGGATGTCGAAAGAGATTCATTTATGTGCCATACTACATATATGATGGATACTACCACATTACAAATTAACATCATAGCAACAATTCCGGGGACAATAAGACCCGACGAGGTCTACATTATCGGAGGTCATTATGACTGCTTTGCTTACGGGGATCCGTTTCATACAGCCCCGGGTGCTGATGATAATGCAAGCGGAACTGCGGCGGCTTTAGAACTAGCCCGGGCCCTTATTGTATCGGGATACCAGCCGGAGGCCACGATAAAATTTATAGCATTTGCAGCGGAAGAATTAATGCTTTTTGGCGATGCCGGGTGCAGGCATTATGCCCAAAAAGCAAGAGCCGATAGTATGGATATCCATATGATGATTAATTGTGATATGATAAGCAATACTGATTCACCATTGGAACAGAGCCGCGTACATATAAATTATTACAGCGGATTTGAGTCGTTGCTTAATTTTGCTATCACCACTTCCCGGCAGTTCAGCATAATCTCTCCGCTTGCAGGAGGTATGAATCAGCAATCAGATAGTTATCCCTTTTACGTGGAGGGTTATCCTGCCCTATATTTTGAAGAAGATGATTTCAGTCCTTTTTACCATTCCACCGGAGATACAATAGGAAATTATAGTATGGATTTCTGCCGCGAAGTTATTAAATCTGCCGGGGCAACACTTCTAAAATATATGATGACATCAGTTCCTGTGAAAGTTGAAGGGTCAAAAACAGAGCTGCCTGATCATATCAGTCTGTATCAGAATTATCCCAATCCCTTCAATCCTGTCACTACTATAAACTATTCTATCAGGAATGATGGATTTGTGTCTCTGAGAGTTTATAATATACTGGGTCAGGAGGTCGCTGAATTATTGAATCAGAATCAGAAGGCCGGATATTACAACGTAAACTTTAATGCTTCCGATCTTCCAACAGGTGTTTATATATATACTATCAGAACCTCCGGATTTGCTTCAAGTAAGAAAATGTTATTCCTTAAATAACGGGAGAGAAATCTCCCCTGGTCTAATCGATCAACAGCATTTCTTAAATCATAATTTCTAAGAAGTGCATGAATCTGTGTCGTTTTACCGATAGTGTGTCGTATTCTTCAAGGTGTATAATTTTCCATTCATTACCTCTTTTGGTCCAACCTGCTAATTTGTTGTTATGCTGGTAAAGGCGTTTCTCAATATCAGTAGTAGATCCTACATAGATTAAACCTTCTTTGCTTTGAATGATGTATACATATGCCATAAATTCCCCCGTGATGTTTAAAAGAAAAGCCTCATTAAAATCAGGCTTTTGATCTTAGCAGCGGGGGCCCGATACATACTCTGCAGAAAGCGTTTATCCGATAATTTAACAGGAGGGAAGCAGGTTGGAATTTGTCAGGGCGGACCTATAATTCCGTTAGATGCATATTGACGCTCTTCATCTATTAAGGTAACATAATTACCTTCCCCTAAATCGGTAATAGATAATTCTTTCTGCATTAACCACTCGTATAGAAACCAAATCTTTCTGGTATATATGCTTAAAGGTTCTTTTTTTATCCATTCCTCAATCTGGGAGCGGTCTACATTTTCAAATAATTTTTTAAAGAATAAGAGATTTATACCTTCGTATTTAAGAGCGAAAACCAAATGATTGTAAAGAGTATCTTTCGGCAGATATGTTATTGAATAAACATTCCAGGCTTCAGTAGAATATTTTTTGTGCTTCTTACTTATCAGGGAAAGCCGGCTTGGTATAGGCACCTTTAAGTCCAGGGAATCTATCAGTGTGCCATAACCAACCACATACCCCTCTTCTGGAGCCTTTCTATCGTGAAAAACATTTATTAATTGTGAATAACGTTTATTATTCATTGTTTTTCCTAAAAATCAATTATTTTAAATATATATAAAAAACGTATAAAACTTATAAAATATATTTATAAATAATGATAATTTATTAAAAACGTTTAATATAGAAAGTTGAACTTCGAATGAACATCGTAGATGTTCAACTATTGTAAATTTGTATCAACCACCCCACAAAAGATCCTCGTAGAGGATCTACATATCCGATGAATGTTTTTTGTGAATTCCTGCCCCTGCCGTACCAGCCGAATTTATCTGCCATTGCACAGGTTGAGGTTGGCAGGCTCAATGGACCCATATTTATCGGTTAATGATCTGGTGTTCATATGAATAATTGTATTCTTGACAAAGGGGATTCAAGTAGCTAATTTACAGCTATCAAAGGGAGGATAGAATGAAATCTTTAGTGAACGGGACAATATTTACCTTATTATTAACAAACATTTGCTTTGCACAGTGGTTCTGGCAGAATCCATTACCGCAGGGGAATACACTTGAAGATGTGACATTTATAGGTTCTGATACAGCAGTCGCAGTTGGAAATTTCGGAACAATAATGAAAACAACGGATGGTGGAGTGAGTTGGATACGAAAGGAATGCAATACTACAGCGCATCTAAGAGATGTAAAATTTGTAAATAAAGATGTCGGGATTGCAGTTGGTGATTCAGGAAGAATAATAAGAACAAGCGACGGAGGTGAGAACTGGATAATTCAGAACAGTGGAATTGGTAATACCCTGCTGGGCGTTTGTTTCACAGATCCTCTTTTCGGGACAGTAGTTGGAGTAAATGGTATAATTTTAAGAACTACAAACGGAGGCGAGAATTGGATCTCACAGACTGGAAATATCACTGCCACACTTGAGGCCGTTTCATTTGTCGATGTAAATTACGGAACAGTAGTCGGGCTTGGAGGATCAATTTACCATACAACAAATGGAGGAGAAGACTGGATTCTTCAACAGAGTGGAACTACTCTTCACTTCCTGGATGTATATTTTACGGATAGGAATACAGGTACTGCCGTGGGAAATGAGGGAGTGATTCGCAGGACAACTGATGGTGGGAATAATTGGTTTTATCAGAGTTGCGGGCTAGGCCCCTATAATCTTTATAGTGTCTCTTTTGTTGATGAAAATAGAGGAATAATTTGCTCTGATCACGGAATTATAAGTATGACAATCAATGGCGGAACTGACTGGTCAGGTGATTGGACGGGGACTCACTATTCTCTTTACGGAATATCTTACAGCAAAAACTATAATTGTATCACGGTTGGTCAAAGTGGTGCTAGTGCGTATACCATAGACGGTGGCGTCAGCTGGATAAGTCATCCAATTATTATTACCTCGAACCTGGAGGGAGTAGCTTTAAGCAACGCCTATACAGGTACAGTGGTGGGTTTTGATGAAACAGGCTTTGGAGGAAGCATTTTCAGAACGACAGATGGTGGTAATTCCTGGGTAGAACAATCGCTTCCGGGATATAATTTCTATGCGCTGGATGTATGTTTTGCCGATGCTGATCATGGCTGGATTGTCGGCTCATTTGGGAAAATATTCCTGACAACAGATGGGGGGAATTCCTGGACCTTACAAGATCATGGTGATTTCTACTTCAGAGGTGTTTCATTCTCTGATATTAACAATGGCATAGTAGTCGCAGGATTAGGAAGTGACAACATTATTTTAAAAACTTCAGATGGCGGGGCAACCTGGTCGAATCAATCTACCGGGAGTTACCTGCCCCCAATTGATGTTTGCAGCATTGATCAGAATACAGCAGTTATCGTAAGCTTTGAGGGAATAGTTTTCAGAACTGAAGATGGTGGGACTACCTGGGCAACCCAGGTTACTGGTACAGATCAAAATCTATGGGCCGTGCATTTTATAAATGAATCTGTAGGCTGTGCAGTGGGAGATTATGGTGCAATCGTTTTTACTACCAATGGTGGTACAAATTGGGAAGTCCAGAACAGTGGAGCAAATGCTAATCTTTTGGGAGTATTTTTTTCTGATGCAAGCCACGGTACAGCAGTCGGTACATCCGGAACAATTCTTAGAACCACGAATGCTGGTGTTACTTGGGAAAAGCAGCAGAGTAATACATTATATGACCTTAATGGTGTATGCTTTTCTGATAATAATAACGGTACTGTTGTTGGTGATGGCGGAACAATTCTACGCACTACAAACGGAGGGGTGACTTTTATTGAAGACGAAAAATTTAATGAAATACCAGACAACTATTTTCTAAGTAATAATTACCCGAATCCTTTTAACCCAACAACCAAAATAAAGTACTCTATTCCACACTTATCTCAGGTTCAGATTAAAGTATATGATGTTTTAGGTAACGAAATTAAAACACTAGTTAATGCAGAAAAACCAGCCGGCACTTATGAGCTAAACTGGAATGCAGAAAACTTTCCAAGTGGTGTTTATTTCTATCAATTAAGAGCCACACCTAATAGTGGGCAAGCAGGAGATTTTATACAAACAAGAAAAATGATCCTTCTTAAGTAAACATATGGGGAGAGAAATCTCCCCGGATTTTTCATCTGCCCCGGACTTGAAAATTATTAATCTGGAACCAAAATTCACTGGTACTTTTTAGATGTGTCATCCTGTTTATAGTAATATTTTAATTCTTTCCGAATTCCCAGAAGGTTTCCAAGTTCATAAATCGTTGATACATAACCTGGCATATGTATGTACAGGATCATTCCCTCTCGGGGGAAGCGGTGGAAATATATTAAAAACTACTGACGGGGGATCAAGCTGGCAGCTTATACAAACAGGATTTGGAAAAAAATTATACCGGATAAAGGTATTCTCAGAAGAAAAAATACTGACAGGAGGAG
>DATFVA010000224.1:0-2363 GCA_035260565.1 Ignavibacteriaceae bacterium
CATATTGACATTTTTGATACCGGAACAGGTGATCAAACTACAGTAGTGCTTCCATATTTCTAAGCCTGAAAGTACAGTGATGAATAAAGTAAAATATTTAATTTATATCCTGATTATGATATCGATGGTATCCTTGTTCGGCTGTTCAACTTTTATGCAGCCGCTCAAGACGACAAATGCGACTCTGGGAACACCGTCTGCAGTAAATAAGGACCTTCGTTCTCTACCAGCACCCAAAGATAAAATTGTAGCTGCTGTGTATAAATTCAGGGATCAGACCGGCCAGTATAAGACTTCATCAACAAGTTCGACCTTTTCAACGGCGGTTACGCAGGGAGCGACATCGATACTGCTGCGTGCTCTGGAAGACTCAGGCTGGTTTGTTGTAATTGAAAGAGAGGGCTTATCAGACCTTCTTAACGAAAGAAAAATAATCAGATCGAGCAGGGCAAATTACCAGGGAGATACCGGTGAGGATTCCCAGCTTCTGCCTCCGCTTTTGTTTGCTGGGGTAATACTGGAGGGCGGGATCATTTCGTACGACACGAATATTCTTACCGTGGGAACGGGCATAAAATATTTTGGTGTCGGAGCATCGGGACAATACAGGCAGGACAGGGTAACTATTTACCTTCGCGCAATTTCAACACAAAGCGGCAGGATATTAAAGACAGTTTATACAACGAAGACCATTCTTTCACAGATGGTTGATGTGGGACTTTACCGGTTTGTTAACTTTCAGCGACTGCTTGAAGTGGAAACCGGCTACAGCTACAATGAGCCTCCTGAAATGTGTGTAACCGAGGCGATAGAGAAAGCTGTTCAGAGTCTTGTTATAGAAGGTGTAAAAGAGAACCTATGGGCACTTCAGAATCCAGCTGACATTAGTTCACCGGTTATAGAGAAGTACGAGAATGAGAAAGAGGTCTCGGCAAGGACAGATTATTTCGGTATGGAATCAACAGCACCGAGAAAGAACTTTTCTGTAGGGCTTAGTTTCGGAGCATCACAATATAACGGTGATTACCCTAATCCCTTAACCAAAGCCTGCGGGAGTATTTCCGCATCTTATTTTCCGGAACCTGATTTTGGTATTTCCCTGACATTCGGCAGGGAAATGCTGGAAGGATACAGGTTCTATTCAGCAACCGTCAATTCTATAGGTCTGCAGGCTGAATATTTTATGCTTCCGGAATACAAATTGTCACCTTTCATCCTGGCAGGTGTGGGACTTATGGTTCAGGATAATGATTTCTTTGAACTGCAGAGCCGCTGGTATCCATCCATAAAAGCAGGTGCAGGAGCAGAGTATATGGCAGGCAAAACCGGCATTGACGTGGGATTAACGTTTAATTATTCACTTTCAGACAACCTTGATAAAATCGACAGAGGCAAATACAACGATTATTACTGGGAGGCCCTGTTCGGAATAAGATATTATATAGGAAGATAAAACTTCCTATAGTTCTTTGAATTATTTGATTTTTCTGTTCCCTAAATGTGGTGTACGATTAATCCCGGGATTTTCTCTAATAGATTAACCCGGGACTTTATTTGAATATCAGAACGAGAGTTTAACCGCGGTTATTTCCCGGGGGAATGAATTTGAGCGGGTTATACAAAAAAACAACCAACTAATCAATTATTAATTACAGAGGTCATATTATGGAAAATGCAGCGATGGGAAGGAGGGGTAGGCGAAGAAACACGGGGGTAATTTATTGAGGAAAAGTTTGAACAATAAGGCGGCGCAAGAGCGGCACTTCTTTACACAAAGTGTATTGAAGTTCCTGACAAGCTCAGGCGCCACCAATAAAACATTTGACAGGTTAATATTCGAAAAAATCGGTTAAATGTAAATTGGTGAGTTCTCCTTAATGTTCAGCTATAGCCGGGAAAGACAAGTTTCTGTGCTTTTATGAAACTTATCAGACCCAATGTCCGAGGGGATTTTTATTAACTATTTTCTAAAATTTTTAGGAGAAACTCTAATGAGAAAGTTATTTGCTCTTTTAACAGTTGTATTCTTCGCCGGATTTATGATGGCACAGAATACAGGCACGGTGTCACAAACTGGTTCTGATAATCATGGCATAGTTGATCAAATAGGTAGTGGAAATGTTGGAACAATAACGACAGTAGGGAATGAAGCAACTGATAATGTACAGAAATGGTGGAATTATTATGGGATAAACCAAGTCATGTTTGCTAAAGGAATAAGACAAACAGGAACAAACAATTCTGGTTCTATAGATCAAACTGGAAATAAATTTGCTGCAGCAATTGGTCAATTAGGAATTGAAAATTCTGCCACGATTACTCAGATAGATCCCACCCTAAATGTTTGGGGACAGAACAATGCA
>DATFVA010000225.1:0-9539 GCA_035260565.1 Ignavibacteriaceae bacterium
CAAGACAGCTGCTCAAAGATCTGAATGATTAAAAGTTATGGAAATCCTGCAGAGTTTTATAAACCGGCTCCTTGAAGCAAAATCGGTAGTTTTCTTTACCGGTGCTGGTATTTCTGCAGAAAGCGGTATTCCAACCTTCCGTGGAAAGGATGGGATCTGGAATAAACTTAAACCTGAAGAGCTTGCTAATTTCGATGCATTTATCAGGAATCCTGAGATGGTATGGGAATGGTATACCCACCGTAAAAAAATCATTCACGAATCTAAACCTAATCCGGGGCACACAGCGATCGCGGAAATGCAGAATATTTTTGACCGGGTCACTGTTGTCACCCAGAATATTGATAATCTTCACCGCCGGGCCGGCAGCAGAGAGATTTATGAACTGCACGGAAATATCGAGCGGAATTATTGTATTCAGTGCAGAACATTTTATAATGAAGAGCTCCCGATGGAAGGTAAAATTCCTAAATGCTCTAAATGCGGGGGGCTGGTCAGACCGGATATTGTCTGGTTCGGTGAATATCTGCCGCAGGATCAGTTTAGTGCATCGGAAAAGGCTTCAGGAGAAAGCGATGTATTTTTTGTGGTTGGGACTTCAGCAGTAGTATTCCCCGCAGCATCACTGATTTATACTGCCAGGGATAAGGGGGCTTATATCGTGGAAGTTAATGTTGAGGAAACTGAAATTTCTTATCTGGCCGACAAATCCTTTTACGGCGAGGCGGGAAAGATATTACCTTTAATTGCAGAAAGTCTCAGGAACGAAAAGAATCGTTGATTTATTTTTCTTTTAAACCTATTTCCTTACACATCTTTTGAAGCTGACATTGTTCCTCTTCACTCAAAACATTTATTTCTTTTACAATTGAATCGAGATGTTCGGGAAAGATCTTCTTGATGAATTCCTTCCCTGCACTTGTGAGATGAATAATGTAATGTCTGCGGTCAAGTTCACCCCGTTCTCTTTTTACAAAATTTCTTTTCTCAAGGTTGTCGATAACCATGGTAATATTTCCCGGACTCCGGAGAAGTTTATCGCTCAACTCTCTCTGGTTTAATGGCCCCAGGTGGTATAGAGCTTCAAGTACCGCAAACTGACTTTCGGTTAGTGAATGTCTGGAAAGAAAAGGATAAAGCCTTTGATTAAGAGACTCAACAGCCCTGACAAGTTTAATGTAGGTGTTAAGTGCCGTTACTTCTTTCTTTGATCCTTTATGATGTGTTCCCATAGCCTCAAATAAAATAGCTATAGGAAGCTAATGTTTAGTAAAAGAATAATCAAGAATATTATTTTAAATTCTTCTCCTGGGGGTAATTAAACTTAAGATAGCTGTAAATACTACTGCCCCGATAATCGCCCATACAACGGGAAAGCTAACCTCACCCACATTGATGACGAATAGCTCGGGCAGATTCATCTTGTTAGCCAGCCATGTTCCGATAAGTGCTCCTATAAATCCGACGGCTATTGAAAGGAAACAGCCTCCGCTGGAAAATCCAACTAATGCCTGTCCTATAGAACCTGAAATCCCCGCAATGATTAGTAAAATTATGATTTCAAGAAAAGACATTTTTCACCTGTAGTTTTTATACTAAGATAACATCTTCAGATGATGTGAAAGTGTTAGACCTGTCACCCTGTCTTATTAACGGTTTATGAAAAACCGGCAGATAAGAGAAAATACTTATCTACTTATTTGATTTTTCCCTGGTAAAGCTTAGACCTACAAGAAGGAAAATAACAAGAAGAGTAATGGAAAAGATGATTGTCATTGCATCAGAAATAATCTGCATATTATCAGCCCTTAATTAATAAATTGAATTCATTTACCGTAGATAGAGTCAGGTATAATAGATTAAAATTCGTACCAGAATTAATTTGATCTAAAATTGCAAAAAACAGACTTTTACAGCATTTTGCAGAATAATAATGATCTAAAATTGTAATTATGTTTCATATTAAGATTATTCGCTTAATTGACTGCTGCTGACGTCATGTAGGAACTTTCACCTCCCCAACATAAGGCGGGGTTTATGAAGTTCTTAAAAACTTGCAATTTGACTTGCATTCAGCCTTGTAAATTGATATTTCAAATGATGAAAGGAGATTATGGGAAAACTTAACAAGGGTTTTATACAGGTATATACAGGTAACGGGAAAGGAAAAACTACAGCTGCAATCGGACAGGCAGTACGGGCAGCCGGTGCAGGATTGAATTCATATATAATTCAGTTTATGAAAGAATATCCTTATAGTGAATTAATTGCTCTCAGGGCTCTTTCGGATCGGATAACAATTGAACAAAAGGGAGGCGACGACTTTGTTTATAAAAAAGAGCTGCCTTCCGAAGAAGAAAAAATGAAAGCAAGGGATGCTCTTAAAAAAGCTGCCGGGCTTATGCTCAGCGGAAATCTGGATTTAATTATTCTTGATGAAGTACTTGTTACGGTTTATTTTAAATTACTCGCAGCAGATGAGATAATCTCAGTGATTAAGAAAAAACCGCCTGAAGTTGAATTGATCCT
This sequence comes from Ignavibacteriaceae bacterium, assembly GCA_035260565.1. Taxonomy (GTDB): domain Bacteria; phylum Bacteroidota; class Ignavibacteria; order Ignavibacteriales; family Ignavibacteriaceae; genus DATFVA01. The sequence goes on from DATFVA010000225.1 coordinate 2,530, forward strand.
GACTGGAAGGTACTGCCCGGAAGAAATTATTGAACTCGCTGATTTAGTTACGGAAATGAAGGAAATCAAACATTATTACACAAAAGGCATTTTATCACGTAAAGGAATCGAATCCTGAAAATCTTGCTCTGGGGCGTCTGATATAAAAGACCGAGATCGGGGCTGGATTAACAGATATGAGTTGAGAAAAATGACTTGCCGCAGCTTTAAAGGTTGTGTGAAAATTTAGAGCTCTCTTCAATCTGTCTAATCTGCGTTCCCTTGCATTATGCCTGCTTCAGCAGTGTATCCCTTATAATTTGAAAATTATTATTTTTACTTTTGAACTTTAAAGACCTTAAATTGGTTATCCATATAAACCGGTGACTTATGATCAGAGAAGTATATTATCTTGACTATTTTAATGGGCTTCTTGAAGGAGACAAAAGCAGGTGCCGTGAAGTAGTCGATAAACTCTTTCAGGAAAAAACAGGTATTATTGAAATTTATACCGGTCTGTTTCAGAAATCCCTCTATCAGGTCGGTAAAATGTGGGATCAGAACAAACTTTCAATAGGGGATGAACACCTTGGGACACAGATTACTGAAGAACTCCTTTATTATTGCTCTTCGAAGATTGTCCCCGGGAGACACACCGGCAAAAAAGCACTGGTCTCCTGCATAAATAAAGAACACCATAAACTTGGGGCCAGGATGGCAGCCGATGTATTTGTTATAAATGGGTGGGAAACTTATTTCCTCGGAGCATCCACGCCCACAAAGGAAATTCTGAAGTATGTCGATTTGAAAAAACCGGATATAGTCGGACTCTCGTTCAGTTTTTATATAAACGTCATTAAGCTTTTAGATGTAGTAAGGGAAATCAAGAGTAATTTTCCTTCCCAAAAAATAGTGCTTGGCGGAAGAGCTGAGCTCAACGGTCATGCAGAAATCCTTACAAAATTCGAAAATGTATTCTATATTAATACAGTCACCTCTTTGAATGACTTCCTGCAGAGAGAATCTGCCGTTTAACAGATTTTTATTGAACTTACCTCCTGAATCTCTTATGTTAATCTCAAATGAAAAATTATTTTCTCAGGTTTTTCAGAATAGTTAATCCTGAAGCGTTAATCTGGATTTCAGGAATCCTGTTGCTTGCCTTTATAAATGTTGGTAATTCCTCTCACTTTACCGTTTGTCCTTTTAGGAACCTTGGTATAGATTTTTGTCCCGGCTGCGGTTTGGGGAAATCCATTCATTATTTTTTGCATCTTCAGATTGAACAGTCGCTGAATGCACACCCTCTGGGAATTGTAGCATTTGCAGTATTGGTCCGCAGGATCTATGAACTCCTGAGAAATTCATTTAATAATCAAAAAACATTTTTCTCACCAAAGATGGAGTATAAATATGATCAATCTTTTACAACTAATGCCTAACCTTGAACCGGAAGAGTTGAACTATATTCAGGGTATGGTAAAAGATTTCAGCGATGATCAGATAAGGCAGTTTGCAAATATCTATAATTCGAGAAGAAAAGATCCCCAGACAATTCTTCTGCTGACGCTTATCGGTTTCCTGGGAGTTTCAGGCGTCCAAAGGTTTGTTATTGATCAGATGGGCATGGGCCTGCTGTACCTTTTTACGGGAGGACTTTGTTTGATAGGTACTATTGTTGACATCGTTAATCATAAACGGCTTGCCGGTGAGTACAACCAGAAAGTAGCTAACCAGGTATCCGGTATGCTTATTAGCTGATATAATACTCTTTTTTGAAATTATTAATGCCGGTAAAATAAAACTTTCCCGGCATTTTATTTTAAAACAGGTTTATTCATCATCAAATTGAGTGTGCCCCATTTTACTCGGTAAATTCATATAATTCTCAAACCGGATTTATCCGGTTGACGATCATAGCAAAACCCGCCTATTAACCCTTCAGCATTTTCTCTGACACTCAGGAGAGATAATAAGTCAGATAATATTTAGTAAAGGTATATCGGTGGAAATCAATTTAATCTGTGTCATCCGCGTTCCATTAGAATATATAATATAAAGTAATCTTGCTTTTAAATTTAAGCTTCCTTAAATTTATTCCCATAATTACTTAAACTCTCAGCTTATGCCGAATATATCAATAGAAGACTACCTGAGTGCTATTTACAAGTACCGGGATGAGTCTGGCAAAATAAAACCAAATATTATTGCCGAAAAGCTTGGTATCTCCAATGCTGCCGTTACCGATATGCTTCGAAAACTTTCGAGAGAAGATTATGTAAACTATGAAAAATACAGGAGCGTAACACTTACTGAAAAAGGCAGAGCCTATGCCAGGAATATGGTAAGACGCCATAGAATATGGGAAGTATTCCTGAATCAGGTCGTCGGTATGCCCTGGGATAAGGTGCACGATGAGGCGCATAGATTAGAACATTCGTCATCGGATGAACTAATAAACCGAATGGAGGAAATGCTGGAATTCCCTGAGTATGATCCTCATGGCGATCCTATTCCTTCAAAGGAAGGTAAAGTTCCTAAACTGAAAAAAAATATTCCGCTTACTTTGCTTAAAGAAGGTGAAAAAGGTAAAGTAATAAGGGTGAACGATTTTGATGAGGGTTTCCTCGTGTATATAGCGGAAATAGGAATAACTCTGAATGAATTAATTGAAATGAAAGCGGTAAGAAACTTTGATAAATCAATGCTGATTCAGGTAGGTAAGAAAGACCGGAATATCAGCCGTAAACTTGCTGAAAATGTTTTTGTTGAAGTGGTTAAGAAATAACAGGTAAGAATAATCTGAACTTTTATGGATAAATCTCTTTCTGAAGTACATTCATCGGTTAAAATTAAACCAACAACCAGCTTCTGGAAAAGACTGCTTTTCTTTACCGGTCCGGCATTCATGGTTTCTGTCGGATATATGGATCCTGGCAACTGGGCAACTGACCTTGCAGGCGGTGCTAAGTTTGGATATTCGCTGATATGGGTGATACTCCTTGCCAATGTTATGGCAATTGTATTTCAGACATTGTCGGCAAGACTTGGAATTGTAACCGGAAGAGATCTTGCGCAGATGTGCCGCGATCATTATCCTAAAGGCGTAAACTATGTGCTATGGATATTGACCGAGATCGCTATAGCTGCAACTGACCTGGCGGAAGTGCTTGGTTCGGCAGTAGGAATGTATCTTCTTTTTAATATACCTCTTTTGTGGGGCGTTGTAATAACTGCATTCGATGTACTGATCCTTATGGTGCTGATGTCCCTGGGAATACGCAAAATGGAGGCTTTTATCCTTGCCCTGGTGGCTACAATAGGAATTTGTTTCGCTTTTGAAATGTTTCTATCGCATCCTGATCTGGCAGGTATTGCAGGTGGATTTATTCCCGGTGCATTAAACGGCGAATCTTTATTCATTTCGCTGGGAATTATTGGGGCTACCGTAATGCCCCATAATCTTTATCTTCATTCGGCACTCGTTCAGTCGCGGAGTATCGAGAGAACAGATATAGGCCTGAAGGAAGCAAATAAATTTAATCTTATCGATTCAGTTGTAGCTCTGAATGCCGCCTTCCTTGTAAATGCTTCAATTCTGATACTTGCCGCTGCCGTCTTCTTTACTACAGGACACTCGGAAATTGCTTCAATTATAGATGCTCACGCACTCCTTGCACCGTTGCTGGGAAATAACTTTGCTCCAATTGCTTTCGGAATAGCATTACTTGCAGCGGGACAATCGTCCACGATAACCGGTACTTTTGCAGGACAGATTGTCATGGAAGGCTTTACTGGTATTAAACTCAGGCCCTGGCTGAGAAGACTAATTACCCGCCTCCTGGCAATTATTCCCGCAGTAATTGTAATAAAAATTTCGGGTTCTAATGCTGTAGATGAACTTCTTGTGCTTTCCCAGGTTATATTATCTCTCCAGCTTCCCTTTGCTCTTATTCCTCTTCTTCATTTTACCAACAGCAAAATAAAAATGAAGGAGTTTGCATCGAGATACCTTGTAAGAATAGTTGCATGGCTGTCAGCCGTGTTGATTATAATCCTTAACTTTAAACTGGTTTATGATTTCCTTGAAACGAATTTTTATGTCCCGGGAATCACGGGGTTTTTAACCAGATATACAATGCTGCCTTTGTTGTTCTTTCTGATTATATTATTATTCTGGGTTAGTTTTGAGCCGTACCTCAAGAGAGAAAAAATTAAAAAAGTTATCGGCAAAAAACTGACTCTTTTTTCATTCTTCGAAAACAGAAGGACTGTCCCGTCAATGTATAAAAAAGTGGGAATTGCTCTTGAAGGTAAACCCGAAAGAGATAAGGAAATCATGCAGGGAGCTCTGCCTTTGATAAGGTCATTGAATCCTGTTATTTATCTGATCCATTGCGTTGAATCAGCCACGGGAAGGTTTATCGGCGATCTTGTGGCGGATAAAAATGCAGTGGAAATGGAGGAATATCTTCAGGGTTTTGCTGTTGAACTTAAAAAGGAAAATATCAAAACTCATACTATTATCGGCGGCGGTGAGCCTGAAAATGAGATTGCACGTATATCTAAAAAAGAGGAACTGGAATTGCTGATTGTAGGAAGTCACGGGCATAAAATGCTGAAAGATATTATTTATGGTTCAACTGTTGACGAACTTAGACATAAGGTCAGGATTCCTGTCCTTGCAATTCCTGTCGAACAATAATTATCCGCTATTATGAATTCATTGAAATTATTATCCTGGAATGTCAACGGAATAAGAGCTGTTCATAAAAAAGGTTTTCTCAATTGGGTAACTAAAGAAAATCCGGATATCCTTTGTCTCCAGGAAACCAAGGCCTCTGAGGAACAGCTCCCTGATGGTCTTAGAAATCCCCCCGGATATAAATCATATTTTGCCAGCGCAGAAAAGAAGGGGTATAGCGGTGTGGCTCTCTATACTAAAAAAGAACCTTCTGAAATCAAAAAAGGATTCGGGATAAAGAAGTTTGATAGTGAAGGCAGAATTCTTGTTTCCGATTTTGATGAGTTTGTTTTGGTGAATATTTATTATCCTAATGGAAAGGCTTCTCCTGAAAGACTGAAATACAAGCTTGAGTTCTATGATGCATTCCTTAAATATGCGGAAGCATTGAGGGCAGCAGGTAAAAATCTTGTAATCTGCGGTGATATAAATACTGCGCATAAAGAAATCGACCTTGCACATCCTAAACAAAATGAAAATATATCGGGCTTTCTTCCGGTTGAAAGGGAATGGATGGATAAATTCTGCGGCTGCGGTTATGTTGATACTTTCCGTATGTTTAATAATGAACCTGAACAGTATACCTGGTGGCATGTAATTACACGTGCGCGCGAAAGAAATGTCGGCTGGCGTATCGATTATTTTTTCGTAAACGAAGAATACAGCCGGAATATAAAATCAGCATTTATATTGCCCGATGTTATGGGGTCAGATCATTGTCCTATCGGTATTGAGATTAGTATCAGTTAATTATCCTGTTGTTATTTAATTGTCTCCATTAACTGCCGATGCCCTCCTGCATTCATTGCAAAAATCCAAATAAAACCAGTTAACCTGCTGAACTTTAAACCCTTGTAATCTGTTATAAATAAGATGGGAAATTTAATGAATGATTTACAACAGAGAATCACTCTCTTGAAGGATGGACGGGAAACCAGGGGTCCTGTCATCTACTGGATGAGCAGGGATCAGCGTGTACATGATAATTATGCATTATTGTACGCTCAGCACCTGGCACTTACAAAAAACAAACCTCTCGGGGTTGTCTTTACGCTTGTACCGGCATTCCTCGAAGCCTCAATTCGTCAATATGATTTTATGCTCAAAGGACTTGAACAAACCGAAAAAGAACTCGCTCGATTTAATATTCCTTTTTTTCTCCTTGCGGGTGAACCGCATAAAGAATTGCCCGAATTCATAAAATCTAATGCTGTCAGCATCCTGGTCACTGACTTTGATCCTTTGAAAATCAAGTTAAAATGGAAGAAGAATGTCAGCAATAAGATCAATATCCCTTTTTATGAAGTAGATGCTCATAATATTGTCCCCTGCAGGTATGTTTCGGATAAACAGGAGTTTGCAGCATATACGATACGTCCTAAAATTCATAAACATCTGCCGGAATTTCTAACTGAATTGCCCGAATTAAAACAGATGAAAAAACAGGAAATATTTTCGGCCTCACCGGTCGATTGGCAAAATACATACGGAAAGCTGGTTGTAAATAAAGAAGTCAAACCCGTCGGTTGGATCAATCCTGGTGAACAAAATGCTCTTGAAACGCTTAGACTATTTCTTGAAAATAAATTTGATAGGTATGCTGAAGAAAGAAACGATCCCGTAATGGATGCTCAGTCCGGTTTATCTCCATATCTGCATTTTGGTCAGATATCAGCACAGCGCGTTGCTCTGGAAGTCAAGAATTACGGCGGTAATCCTGCATCAGAGAGAACATTCCTCGATGAGCTGATTATCCGTAGGGAACTCTCGGATAATTTTTGTTTTTATAATGCGTATTATGACTCATTCGAAGGGTTCCCGGAATGGTCTAAAAATACTTTGACTCAGCATAAAGTAGATAAACGCGGGTTCATCTATACTAACCGGGAATTTGAAAACGCTTTAACTCACGAAGACCTCTGGAACGCCGCACAAAAAGAATTAATCACAACCGGGAAAATGCACGGATATATGAGAATGTACTGGGCAAAAAAAATTCTTGAGTGGACAAACACTCCCCGGTATGCTCTGAATGTTGCAATTCATTTGAATGATAAATATGAACTTGATGGCAGGGATCCTAATGGTTACACAGGATGTGCCTGGTCGATAGGCGGAGTACATGACCGCCCCTGGCCTGAAAGAGAAATTCTTGGGAAAATCAGATATATGAACAGGAATGGAGCAAAAAGAAAATTTGATATAGCTGCTTATATTAAAAAATTCAACATATAATTATTCATTCTTCATCCATCAAAAATCCCCGTACATCCTTCTGACTTATTCC
>DATFVA010000226.1:0-3156 GCA_035260565.1 Ignavibacteriaceae bacterium
GATATAAATGTTGAATCCGCAGAAGTGCTGAAATCAGCAGCTATTCTTATTGTATCATCACCCGGGATCTTGACCAATAATTTCTGGTTTAATGAATCATACCTATATAAGTATCCAGTGAGAAATGGACCATTATTCCCATCGGAGGACATCGAATAGAAAGTCTGCCCATTTATAATGGAATCATCTGTGACTGAGTATGTTTTAAAGAATGTCTCCGAACCACCTGTTCCTGCGGGGCCGGTCCAAGTTTCAACATCCTTTATTTGATAAACGTCTCCTACCTGCAGAGGAAAGAAGTTTTGTGCAGAATTCCTGCCGGGCAAAATCAAAAGTAGAAATAAGAATAATGTTATTTTCATAATTATATCCGTGTATATTTTATTTCAGCAACATTAGTTTTTTTGTATCGGAATATTTGCCGGCTTCTATCCTGTAGAAGTAGACGCCGGTGGGTAAATTTGGGGCGTTAAAATTCACTTCATATGAACCAGCCGGTTTCTCCTCGTTAACCAACGTAGAAATTTTCCTCCCCAGTACATCATATACGATAAGAGTTACTCTGCCTGATTCAGGCAGCTGGATTTTTATTTTTGTAGTTGGATTGAACGGATTTGGATAGTTTTGGCTTAATGCGAATACGCGGAGGTATGATCTCTGGTTTACTCCCGAAGGATCCTGCCAGACACAATGGTAATAACCGGAATCCGGATTGTTAGTATACTCCGGAATAAGGCCCTTATCTTTTGCGGTAAAACGGTAATTAAAAGTAAAACCGTTTCTTAGAAGAGTCGTATTCAGTTGTTTATTTACCGTATAATTATAATTGACCGGATTAGCTGTATGAGAAGGTATAATTACCGGGACGGAAATTATACTATCGTCTTTAGAGTAGTACGAGAACATTTTAACACTGTCAATAAAATCCACTCCGGCGTTCCACATGGAATTCAGTCGAGTATAATTATGATGTATTTCAAAGTTAAAGTGGAATAGTACCGTATCAATTTCAGTTAAAGGGATAAGATCAAATTCGGGTTTGAAATGATTTGTGATAAATTCTGATATGCCGGTTGAATCATAAATTATTGCCTCAAGGAGGTCGTCTTCGTAACTATAGACCGGTCCCCACGATAACCCTACATGTTTAGAGGTAATTCCGATTGAGTCGGTAAAAACAACATCTGTCAGACTTGTTCCAGAATCAAACTCAAGCCCTCCATAAACCAAATCCCTGTTGAAAATTTGCTGCTCCCCCCCCAGCGCCACGGCATTGCCATAATAGTGCCAGGGTCCGAATGCCTGATAAACATTATCCAGAGGGACATTAAAATCCACATAAACATAATCTGAATCATTCCATCGAAGGTAAATTTTTCTTTCACTTTTTGAATATCTTAAGAGATCGTTATAGCTGCTTAGCCGGAAGTAGGAGAGATTATTTATCAAAGTATCAGATAAAACACTCACTACCTGCAATGAGTATGAGTTCCCGTTAGAATTTGACTCATCCTCCATATACTGCCATTTATTTCCGGTATGGAACGGCAGAAATTCAGATCCCAAAAGATTGGGGGGCGGGACATTAGGATCATACCTATAAACACCCGAAGAGGCAGCCAGATATATCTTGTTAAGCGATGGTTCAATCCTTGTAATATTATCGGGACCGCCAAGATCTATCCATGTTTGTCCATTATCCGTAGTTTTACGAATACCCGAGCGGCTCACAAATATCGAATTCGCAGAATCAATACCCAGGACACACCTGGAATAAAAGAAAATATTTGCAGGGTTCCAGGAAATTCCATAGTCTTCCGAAATAAGGACATTCTCGAAACTTGTTGCGAATATATAATCATTTTCCTTAATCACTATTGAATAAATATCTACAGGAGAGCTGTTTACCTGAAACCAGCTTTCACCAAAATCGGTTGAAGAATAAATTCCAGCTCCTTCAGTACCCACAAAAATTTGTCCGTTTGAACAAGACCCAATACAATTAATTTGCTTATTTGTTATCGAATCCGAGCTCCAGGTTAGCCCCTCATCCGTTGATTTGAAAAATCTTCCTGTCAAATTTCCGGCATAAATATATCCTTCACGGCTAACAAACAAAGAACGAATATTTCCGCCTGTTATACTGCACTCTGTCCAGGTATTACCGCCGTCGTGTGATGTATAAATAGAATTATTTGACCGATTTATATCCGAAGCAAAAATCTGATCTGTCCGGGTTATGGCCAAATTCCCAATCATTGAATTGGGGATATTTAAAAACTCCCAGGACTCCCCATCATCCACAGATCTTCGAATTCCATTACTTTCCTGACGGCAGGCAAAAATATATCCGGCGGAATTTATCTTTACATCATTTACATAGCTAAAATTTCCTATTTTTTTCCAATACAGCTGTTGTGCTTCATTTATTTTGTAAGCAGTCAGAGCTAAAATTAAAATTAAAAGAAAATTTAAGATCTTCATTTTACCTTCTGATTTACTTTATTAAAATAAATTTTTTTGCAGCCGAATATTTGGCAGTCTCCATTCTGTAAAAATAAACTCCGCTGGGCAGGTCCGATCCATCAAACTGAACCTCATAGGTTCCTGCAGGTTTTTCCTGATTGACGAGAACTTTAATTTCTCTACCCAAAATATCGTAAACTGTCAATCTTACCTCACTTCGTAACGGCAGCTGGTATTTTATTTTCGTTACCGGGTTGAAGGGGTTGGGGTAGTTCTGATATAAGGTGAAATCGGCAGGCTGCAATGTCTGATTTTTTACATTTGTTACGTCTGTCCAGCTGAAAGGATAGAAAGTTGACCCAGCGTACCATTTTGAGTACCGGACTGTGTCACCCAAAAGAAAGATATAATTATCTGTAATAGCAAATATATCTGAAGCTGAAACCAGATAAGCCAGATTGCCATTGCGCGTTACGGTAACCTGTCCCCGGGTAAAATAGTAAAGGTTTTGTTTTGCTATCATTGTTCCACTGCATAATGAACAATGAATCTGCGGAGTATTTATTCCCCAGTATTCATAAGTAAAAGCCGGGAAAGAAGGTTCTTCGATTACAGTTTTATATAAGTTACTGATTTCTTCAAAATTCGGATTCATATAATAAAAGTATCGGACCAGAGTATCTGACGTCA
>DATFVA010000227.1:0-8077 GCA_035260565.1 Ignavibacteriaceae bacterium
AGGTTTGCCCCGCAGTGAAATTATATTGAATTTCATCCTCTTTCAGCCTTACTCAGTGCGCCGCACGAATATCATCTCAAAGTAAATCCTTTAATTCACAGAGGTCTTTTTCCATTCTATTAGTATCTCATCTGCATTCCAGACAGTCTCCTTCTACGTTCTTTACACATCTCACATACGTCTCACATACGTTCCACATACGTCTCACATACGTCTCACATACGTTCTATATATCACCGATCTGGGGCATAATATCCTCTCTCATTCAATATCATATTTATCCGTTATATATTGATATCTTATTTCGTTATAATAAACTCCATTCTGAGGTAAATCTTTAATTTTTAATAACTTTTAATATATTAGCGCCCTTTATATATTTGTACTCTATAACAGGAAACGAATGATAAACATCCGAAATTTTTGCATAGTTGCACATATAGACCACGGTAAGTCCACTATAGCTGATTGTATCCTCGAAAAAACAGGTGCCGTATCCGAGCGTGAGGCTAAAGCACAGGTGCTCGACAATCTTGAACTTGAACGGGAAAGGGGAATTACTATAAAATCTCACGCAATCCAGATGCATTTTAAGTCTCAGGATAAGAATGACTATATCTTTAACCTGATAGACACACCGGGACACGTGGATTTCTCCTACGAGGTTTCCAGGTCGCTTGCTGCCTGCGAAGGCGCTGTACTCGTAGTCGATGCAGCACAGGGAGTAGAGGCACAGACAATAAGTAACCTCTATCTTGCTGTTGAGGCTGGACTCGAAATAATCCCGGTAATAAATAAAATCGATCTCCCGAGCGCTGAGATCGAAAAAGTGAAAAACCAGATCATTGATCTGATCGGGTGTGAGAATGATGAAATTCTGCTTGTAAGTGCAAAGACCAAAACCGGAATCAATGAACTCCTTGAAAGAATAGTAGCAAAGATTCCCCCTCCCAAAGGTGATCCTGATGCACCGCTGCAGGCTCTTATATTTGATTCTATATTCGACCCCTACCGTGGGGCTATCGCATATATAAGGATTTTCAACGGCCGGGTTAAGACAAATGATAAGATAAAATTCTTCGCTACTAATAATGAGTTTCAGGCTGAGGAAATCGGCGTGCTGGGATTAAGGAAAGTGAAATCGGATGAACTTGAGGCTGGCAATGTAGGTTACCTTATAGCAGGCATTAAAGATGTGCACGATACTAAAGTAGGCGATACTATAACACATCCGGGAAGAGGAGCGGCAAAACCCCTCCCGGGATATAAAGATGTAAAACCGATGGTATATAGCGGACTTTATCCTACGCTTTCGGATGACTTTGAAGATCTTAGGGATGCCCTTGAAAAATTCAAGCTGAATGATTCTGCTCTAATCTATCAGCCTGAAACTTCTGCTGCGCTTGGATTTGGTTTTCGCTGTGGTTTCCTCGGCCTGCTGCATATGGAGATCGTCCAGGAAAGATTATTAAGAGAGTATAATCAGTCTATAATTACTACACTTCCTAACGTCGAATATATTGTATATAATAAGAAAAATGAAGAAATTATAGTAGATAATCCTGCGGAAATGCCCGCAATCGGTGAAATTGAAAGAATTGAAGAGCCTTATATTAATGCACAGATAGTGTGTCCAAGTGAATATGTAGGCAATATAATGAAGCTCGCAATGGATAAAAGAGGCGTATATAAGAACACTACATACATTGATCCGACAAGGGCTGATCTCCAGTTTGAATTTCCTCTTCCGGAGATTATATTTGATTTTTATGATAAGCTGAAATCTACCACACGCGGGTATGCTTCATTTGATTATGAATATATAGGCTATCGCGATTCTGACCTGGTCAAACTTGATATCCTTCTGAATGGTGAACCGGTGGATGCTTTGTCGATGGTCGTTCATAAGGATAAGTCATATGACTGGGGCAGAAAGGTCTGCAGCAAATTAAAAGACCTTATTCCCCGTCAGATGTTTGAGATTTCTATTCAGGCTGCTATTGGGACTAAAGTAATATCCAAATCGGTAGTAAAAGCTTTGCGTAAAAATGTTCTGGCTAAATGCTACGGCGGAGATATAACTCGTAAAAGAAAATTACTTGAAAAACAGAAAGAGGGCAAGAAAAGAATGAAACAGGTTGGCAATGTAGAAATTCCTCAGGAAGCATTCCTTGCAGTTTTACAGATAGACGAGTAACAGGAAGCAGGAATTACTTGTATAACCCGACACAAAATACGGTATTTACCGAAGCTCCTCCTCCTTTTGTTACCCCCAGAAAGAAAAGAAGCAGATTCGGTAATTTTCTCAGGATTATTTTAATAATCCTCGTTCTTGCATTAATCATCAAAGCATTTTTTATCGATGCATTCAAAATTCCGACTGGCTCAATGGAGAACACTCTGGTTGTCGGTGATAATATTCTTGTAAATAAGCTGGCTTATAATTTCCACACTCCGCGGTACGTTCCCTTTACATCAATTTCTATCCCATCAGCCGATATCTTTTCAATATCAAACCCCGACAGGGGAGATGTTATAGTCTTTAAATTTCAATACGGTTCAGATTTTTCCGGTAATAATAGTGTAAACCTTGTTAAACGTATTGTTGGATTGCCGGGAGATACCGTACAGATAATAAAACAGGAGGTATTTGTAAATCGTAAATCTATACCGTTTCCCTTTGCAGTAAAAATAGACCGTAATAACAGAATGGAAGATGGTGTTCCTGAAAAAGGTATATTCCCCCCTGACAGCAGCTGGAATAAGGATAATTATGGTCCGATAGTAGTACCTAAGAAAGGTGATTTAATTGATCTTAATCCTCAGAACGCACAGTTATGGAAAAGTATAATTGATCGTGAACTCGGTAAAAACACATTAAGTGCTGAAGGTACTGTCATTACTATTGAAGGAAAACCAGTCCATGGTTATACTCTTACTAAAGATTATTATTTTGTTCTGGGAGATAACCGTGAAAACAGTATGGATAGCAGGTACTGGGGCTTTGTACCGGAAGATATGATTATAGGCAGTGCATTTATGGTTTACTGGTCATGGGATCCCTATGTGCCGAACAGAAAGATTTATAATATCTCGGAACCGATCAGGTTTGAGAGGTTGTTTAAGATTATCAAATGAAAAAGTTCATTTTCCTCCTGCTCCTTATTCCATTTTTAAATCTCCATTCACAGGATAAATATTTTATCTGCTTTCGTGATAAAGGGTCGGATGCATCACTTAGTAAATCCTCGTTAACATACAGGGAGGCTTTGAATAGTCTGTCCCCTCATTCAATAGAAAGACGAAAGAAAGTTATGGATTCAGACTCCATCATAACTTTTGAGGATCTACCTGTTAACAGGAATTACATAGAGGAGTTAACTTCTCTGGGAATAAAAATAGTTAATAAACTTAGCTGGTTTAACTCCGTTTCGGCCTACCTTACAGATGCACAGAAAAAACAGGCCGGATCTCTTCCCTTTGTTAAAGAGATTGTCCCTGTCAAAGTTCTGTCGTTTCAAAATGATGTTATGAAAAATGCCGGACTGTCTAAAGTAGCTGTTTCAAATGGAATGGATTACGGCAATTCGTACGACCAGCTTGCATTATCGGGCGTGCCTGTCGTTCATTCCAAAGGAATAACAGGCAGCGGGATTATAATAGGCCTTCTTGATTCGGGTTTCCACTGGAAATTTCACGATGCTCTGAAAAATACACGGGTTCTCAATGAGTATGATTTCGTATTTGGCGATAGTGTTACTGAAAACCAGAGTCAGGATGTACCTGGACAGGATTCGCACGGTACATTTGTCTTTTCGGTTATCGGCGGGTACAAGGATAGTACTCTAATCGGCGCGGCTTATGGATCATCCTTTCTTCTTGCAAAGACGGAATACATCCCTTCTGAATCACATACTGAAGAAGATAATTATGCTGCTGCACTTATCTGGATGGAAGGGCAGGGCGTCGATGTTACAAGCTCCTCCCTTGGATATAATAATGACTTTATTTCCGGGGATTCATATACTTATGCCGACATGGACGGCAAAACTACCATTGTAACAAAAGCAGCCGAGCTCGCTTTCCGCCGCGGGGTCGTAACAATTACAGCGGCAGGCAATGAGGGTAGTACCCAGTGGTATCATATAATCGCTCCGGCCGACGGCTTCAAAACCATGGCGGTTGGTGCAGTTTATTTTGATAATCTGGTAGCTTCGTTCAGCAGCAGGGGACCAACATATGACGGAAGGATTAAACCCGATGTAGTGGCCCTTGGTGTAAATGTGTATGGAGCCTCAACTAACGGCACGGACCTTTATACCTACGGCACAGGCACATCATCGGCAACTCCTATAGCAGGCGGTATCGCTGCTTTACTCCTTTCCGCTTATCCTCATCTCACCAATGAACAGGTGAGAAACATATTTCATGAATCATCGGATAATTCCGTAAACCCTGATAATGACCGCGGGTATGGTTTAATATCAGCTTCCAAAGCAATTTCCTTTCCGAACCTTCAGTTGGTAAATAGTAATTATATCCTTCATAAGGCATTCATCGATACATTTTCCGTAAGCAATGCCGTGCTTCACTACTCAACTGATAATACAAACTTTGAAGAATTAAATATGAACGCTGAGAATGACTATGCATACCAGCTTCAGCTGCCGGCATTTGCATTCGGACAGGAAGTTGAATTTTATTTCACGTATATGGATGATACCGGTAATCTTCACCGTGACCCTGCTGATAAAATTTACAAATTCCAATATGGTGGTATGTTCGTTTCTCTTAACATTGCTTTGTCACAGTTCCCTGCTGATTATGTCCTAATAAATAATTATCCCAATCCTTTCAATTCACTTACTGCAATTGATTTTGTTGCTGAGGGAAACTTTCCGGCTGAATTAATAATCTATGACGCAATCGGCAGGAAAGTTAAAACTCTGTTCAAGGGAATATCACATATTGGTGTTAATCATTATTCATGGGACGGAATGACAGACCAGGGATTTGAAGCCGCAAGCGGGATTTATATATACACTCTGAATCTGAATGGTAAATTTTATACACGCAAAATGGTGTATTTAAAGTAAAATCTCTCATCGTATTGTAAACTTCCGGTGTTCAATTCATCTGGCATGAACAAAGAATAAAAACTTTTTATAAAATTATATTTAAATTTATTATATCATAATGAGGATATAAATGAGCCCAATTCTAAATCAGCTGCAGGAAAAATACCTGGATCATTTCAAGCGAACTGAGGATCCATTCATCCTGGAAATGGAGGAATACGCCAAAAAACATAAGGTGCCAATACTTTCATGGCAGTCGGCTGATCTGCTCGAGATACTTATAAAAATGATGAAGCCGAAACGTGTGCTCGAGATAGGTACGGCAATCGCATATTCGTCAATACGTATAGCAAAAAGCCTGAAGAAAAAGTCCATGCTGCATACAATAGAAAAAAGTAAAGACAATATTGTGCTGGCCAGGGAGAATATAAATAAGGCAGGACTTGGAGATAAAATTGAAATATTCGAAGGAGATGCCTTAAATATTATGCCCAGACTCGATAAGAAATATGATTTCATATTCCTCGACGCTGATAAGGAAGATTATTTGCAGCTGTTCAATTATTCTATAATTCTGCTTAAGAAAAACGGGGTGATATTTATAGATAATCTTCTTTGGCATGGCTACGCTGCGGTTAAGAAGGTTCCTCTTAATTACCGTGAATCGGCCGCACACATTAAAGAATTCAACGAAACCTTCATTTCGCATAATAATCTTAAAACAACAATCATTCCTGTTGGAGACGGAATTGGTCTAGGTATTAAAGGATGACGGCAAACTCTTATAATTTAATTGATGAGATAGAGAAGTATTCGGGAAATCAACTGAAGAGGAGGGATGATCTATCCGTCCTCATTCAATTGGGTTATGCAAATAACCAGAAAGGTGTTGTTGAAGAGCTCAGTTTTACATCCAAATATGTGCTTGGATTATTCCGCGTACTGAAAAAAGCTTCGGGTATTGCCGATGTACAGAATACCGCTCAGATTAAAATCGATCTCACTAAAAACCTTGAACTGGTAAAAGAAAAGCTTGAACAGCTTATAGTAAATACCGATGAATCTACACAGAAATATTTCAGAGATACTTACCTGGATCTCTCACAGAACAGCATGTTCAATCTTACTGAACTCATGAATGACCTTGAGTGGACAAAGAAATATCTGAACCGTCTAAAAAGAAATAATCCGAATTAATTACCTGGCTATCCATTTCTGAAGTGCTACAAGCAGGTTCTCCATAGCATTTATCAACGGTTTATGCTGATTTTTATCGATGTCCTCCAATATTTCCTTATGTATTTTTACATAAGCGTCATTGAGCTTCTGCACAATAACCTTTCCCCGTTTTGATAACTGAACCTTCATATTTCTCCTGTCGGAAGGCTCAATCTGCCTGATAATGTACCCTTTAACCACCAGCCCGTCTATAATCCTTGTTAACCTGCTGGGACTAAGGTTCATCCTCTCAGCTACCTGTTTGTTATTTAATACATCATCCTTATTAAATAAACGGAGGCACCTGAATTCGGACTGTGTTAATCCGTAACTCTCTGCTAATCTTGCTTCCTTCTCCTGGCAGTTTGCCAGTAGTTTAAATGTAAGGTCCGCAAGTTTGGATGCGTTTTCTGTCTTACCCTTTTTTTCTGCCATTATTGTTCCTGTAAATTATTTGATTATATCAAATATCGGTTTTATTGAGTATTAAATCAATATAATTTTAAATCTTATGATAAATTATTTCAGTCTCTGCCTCTATCAGGATATTTCCGTTGCTTGAATCATTCATTTCTCTTGCAAATTCAGCCGTATTTTCTAACGGGATTAGAGATTTAAAAGCTGCTGATTGACCGTATTCAACATTTTCTATTATTCCTGAAAAGCTTGAGAGCAGCCTGTACACAAGACTTATAAAACTGAAATCACATATGATCTTTACTCTGTTGTATGCTTTTTCCTCCACGCAGGAACATTCCTGAAGAAGAATTTCAGCACTTGTATAATATGCTTTGCCGAGAGGGCCAATACCTAATTTGGTCCCGCCGAAATACCGGGTTACAATTACCAGAATATCCTTTAATCCGAAGTGGTCGATGGCATTGAGGATTCTTATTCCGGCAGTCCCATTCGGTTCGCCTGCATCAGAATAACGGAATGAATTATCCTTGAACCTGAATGCATAACAATGATGGGAAGCATCATAATGTTTTTTCCTCGTTTCATCCAGGTAATTCTGTACTTCTGTTTCAGTTTCCACATGAAATGCCCATGCAATAAATTCAGAGCCTTTTTCTTTATATGTACTTTCAAAAAATCGGTTTATTGTCTTAATTGTTCCCTGGGTCAGCATTGTAATAGTAAATTTTTCAGTTTTTTACAAAGATAAGGCTAATTCATCAAAAACACCCCCGTATTTGATGCACAAAGGTGAGTAATGCACTCCTAATTAAATTGATTTTATATACCCTAATCAATAATATTTAAAGCTTATTAATTAAGGATTTTAGGATTTGGAAAAAGAGACAATAATTGTTAAAGGAGCGAGAGAGCATAATCTCAAAGATATCGATGTTGAAATTCCCCGTGAGTCGTTTACTGTAATTACTGGATTATCAGGTTCCGGCAAATCATCCCTTGCTTTTGATACAATTTATGCTGAAGGACAGAGGAGATATATTGAATCATTATCTGCTTATGCCCGGCAGTTCCTCGATATGCTTGAAAAACCTGAAGTGGATCTAATTGAGGGACTAAGTCCGGCAATATCAATTGAACAAAAATCTACTTCGGGAAATCCAAGATCCACTGTTGGTACAGTAACAGAGATTTACGATTACCTGCGTCTGCTCTACGCCCGGCTTGGTATTCCCTATTGCTATAACTGTGGAAAACCGGTAACCCGCCAGTCTTCAGCTCAGATTATTGATTCTATAATAAACACTCTTTCAGGAAAGAAAATTTCCATATTGGCCCATGTGGTAAGAGGCAGGAAAGGCCAT
>DATFVA010000228.1:0-2587 GCA_035260565.1 Ignavibacteriaceae bacterium
CTTATATAAACGGATTTGACTTTATATCTTCCATTCTCCACAAAAACAGTTTCGTTTTCTTTGCATAAATTCTGATCTAAAAGTGAAGCCATGGTAAAGGATTTAAATGTAGATCCGGGTTCGTAAGTGTCGGTAATAGCCCTGTCTCTTCTCTGATCATCTGAAAAATCCCAGTAATTATTCGGGTCATAATCGTCATCATTAGCGAGCGCAAGTATTTCACCCGTATTAGGATTCATGATTATCCCAACACCGGAAGCAGCCTCAAACTCCTTTACACCGGCTGATAATTCATCCTCAAGAATCGACTGGTAGGCTTTGTCAATTGTAAGGTATATGTTCATCCCTGGAATGGCTGGTTTAGTCTGTTCTTCCTCGACAGTAATCATATCTCCTATAGCATCTCTTTCAACAATCATAGCTCCATCTTCACCTGAGAGTACATCGTCAAAAGTTTTGGCAACTCCGTTTACTCCGTTATATTCGTTATTAACATAGCCAAGAATGTGAGAAGCCAGATCCTTGTAGTAATAAACCCTTGTCGGATCATCCACCGAAAAGACTGACGGCATTCTGAAGCTTTTTAATAGTATCGCTTTTTCTCCTGAGACTTTCTTTTCCAGGCAGATATTTCTTCCCCTGGTTTTCATCAGGTTAAGGTAATAAGCTCTGGATTTTCCTAAAACTGATGAGAATTTATCGGCTATTTTGATTTTATCAGCTGCAGAAGTCATCCGCATATCGGCAAAGAAGGAAATATCATCCCTGTTGTATACCAGAAGAGAATTGTTTCTGTCATATATGAGTCCCCTTTCTGCTCTTATTTTATCGACTGAAGTCTGCTGCCTTTCAGCATAATACCTGAGCTCTTCGCTTTTCACTATCTGTATATCAACCAGCTTGATAACCAGTATCACAAAACTGATAAAAGCAAACAGGACTATAAGCAGCACTCTTCGGTTAATCATACTTTTCTTTTAACTGGTTTTCAATATTTTCAATTTGTTCTTTATCTACCTGTACCTTTAAGACCGGCGGGCCTCCTCTAATCATTCCAAGTTCTTTTTCTGCAATCTCTGTAATTCTTTCTTCTGAGGATAAGGACTGATGTGCAACGGTCAGGTTCACCTGCCAGTTATTTTTCAGATCAAGCTGTTTTTCGGCGAGTATTTTATCTTTGGTAAGTTCTTCACACTTTAGTTTTATGCCGACATAAAAAAGGATCAATACAATAAAGGAAGTAAACAGCAAAATGCTGAAAAATAAAAATGGTTTCGCTCCTTTTTTCTTCATACTCTCTCAGCTGCTCTTAATTTAGCACTTCTTGATCGTGGATTGACCGCAATTTCTTCCGGTGAAGGGACAACAGGTTTCCTGGTTAAAATATTCAGCCGCCTTTCTTTATCGCACTGACATACAGGATATTCTTTAGGGCAGATGCAGTCAAGCATTTCATACTTAAAAGTTTCCTTCACAATTCTGTCTTCAAGTGAGTGATAAGATATAACAACGATCCTTCCTCCTTTTTTAAGCAAGCCAACAGATTTATCGAGGAAAGTTTTTAATACGCCTAGTTCGTCATTTACATAAATTCTAAGCGACTGAAAAATTCTCGATAAGGTCTTATTCTGATTCTTAAAAGGAATGACTCTTTTAATAATTTCCGTTAACTGTGAAGTGGTTTCAATTCCTGCTTCATTCCTTTTCCTGCAAATCTCTCTTGCCAATCTTCTTGAGTTTCTTTCCTCTCCGTACTGAAAGAAAATATCAGCCAGGTCTTCTTCGGAGAAAGAATTAATAATGTCTGCAGCACTAACAACTTTTGATTTGTCCATCCTCAGATCCAGTTTTGCTTCTTCTCTGTAGGTGAATCCCGACCCGGGATTATCCAGCTGATACGAAGAAACTCCAAGATCTGCAAAAATTCCGTCAAAGAACCCGAAAGATTCTATCTTACTTATTATATCTATTTCAGAAAAATTGAAATTATAAAGCCTTGCCCGGTCATCTTTTATAAATTTGTCTTTCGAAAAACTGAACGCATTGTTGTCAACATCAGTGGCTGCGACAACTGCATCTTTATTCAGAACATTTAGGAACGCTTCTGTATGTCCGCCGAATCCAAGCGTCGCATCAAAATAAATTCCCGATTTATCGGTAATCAGGTAATCAATCGTTTCATTCAGTAAAACAGGCGTATGATGAATCTTCATCTTTACGCCATAACTTTTGCAGCTATCTCTTCATAGGTTTCAGAAGATTGATCCAGGTACTCTTTATATCTTGCGGGATTCCATAATTCAATCTTCTTCAACGCACCCAGCACGAGCACTTCTTTTTCAATCATTGCATAATCAAGTAAGTTCGGCGGAATTAAAATTCTTGATTGAGAATCAAGTTTGTCTTCAGTTGCATACTGAAGTATCATTCTTATAAATTTGGCTTCCTGAGGATTAAAAGGATTCAGGTCGATCAGCTTCTGTTCAAAATGCTGCCATTGGTCCATCGGATATACATCAATACAGTTAGCGGTACCCTGCGTCATTACAAAGGTATCATTAGCTTCGGGTGACAGCTGACGCCTTAA
>DATFVA010000229.1:0-7812 GCA_035260565.1 Ignavibacteriaceae bacterium
CCCCTTGCGACCTGCCCGAAATCATACTCCATTAGCTGAGCGGCAACCTTGGGAGGGAACATCTGTGCAAAGCTTATTGCTGTTAAAAAGAATACGAATGCGAAAATTTGCTTAATCATTTTTCCTCACCTTTATAGTAAAATTTTTTAAATAATTGGGTTCTAAATAATCAAAATTATTTTGTGTTTTTTCCTGTCCATGTTCAAGAGCCCACTCAGCCACATATCCCGGCTGCGGTGCAAAAATATCTGTTCTGTAAAATATACTGCTATTTTTTAACTTAATTGCATTACCGAAAGTAATAATATCCTTCGAATTAGCCATGAATTCGTCAAATTTTAATAACTTCAGATTTTCTACAAATATATAATTATTACGTTTAATTTGAAACTTAGCAAAGTATACCTCTTCAAGGTTGACTTTATTTGCGATTATAAAAGCGGTATGATCCGGAAGGTACCTGGAAATCTGCAGCGCCAGAGCTTCAAATGTCGGCACCTGGATAAGAGGGATTGAGGCACCGAATGCCAGCCCTTTTACAGCAGACATACCAATTCTTAAACCGGTAAATGATCCTGGGCCGTTAGATATTGCAATAGCTTTCAAATCCCCGGTTTTAAGCGCTGAAGTCTTCAAAACTGAATCAATTATCTCCATTAATTTTTCAGCGTGGATGTTTTTAACATTAACGACCGTCTCAAAATATTTTTCCCTGCTGAAATAAACGCACGCTCCGCATAATGACGAGGAAGTTTCAATTGCAAGTATCGGAGATCCGTTATTTGTAATCTCTGAATTCAAATATCCTCTCCTTTTCTTCACCGGTCTTTATATTTATTTCCTTTCTTACCTGTGGAAGTATTTCCGGAAACAGGTTTCCCCATTCTATAAAAATCATAGCTTCTTCATCGTTAAGATAATCTTCAAACCCTAAATCATAAAGTTCTTCTACTTTAACTATCCTGTAAAAATCAAAGTGATATATCCTGATTCTGCCTTCATATTCATTAACAATAGCGAAAGTAGGACTACTGACCGAAGCAGCATTAAAATAGCCGGCAGCCTCACGTATGAAGAACGTCTTTCCGGATCCGAGACTGCCGTTCAAAACAACAACATCACCTGCGGATAAACCAGAGGCATATTGACGTGCAAGCTCCTTTGTTCCTTCTTCCGACTTTATAATAACTTTATTCTCTGCCGCCAATTATTTAGGTTCCATTGTTATTACTGGCAGGATCATTTCTTCCATCGAAATACCCCCGTGCTGAAAAGTATCTTTATAGTACGTAAGGTACTTATGGTAATCGGTCGGATAGACGAAATAATAATCTTCCTTGGCAATAATATAATTTATCGTAACTCCTCGTTTCGGCAGTCTATAATCCTGTGGATTTTTGATAAAAATAGCGTTTTTCTCATCAACCTTCAGGTTTCTCCCGTATTTAAACCGGAGATTTGTTGAAGCTTCACGGTCGCCAAGCACCTTTGCGCCTCTTAATGAACGTATGCTTCCATGATCGGTAGTTATAATAATTTTCACATTCTTCATCGTTGCCAGAGTTCTAAAGGTTGACAAGAGTGATGAATGTGTAAACCATGTATTTGTAAGCGACCTGTAGGCGGGTTCATCAGGTGCAATTTCCTTTAATATATCGGAATCGGATCTGCCGTGAGCAATCATATCGAGAAAATTAACAACAACTGCGGTAAGATGGCTGTTCTGGTATGAATGGATATTCTGTTCAAAGTTCCTTCCCACTTCAGGATCAATTATTTTAATATACTTCAGATCATTACGGAGTTTAATTTTCTTCCTGTCGAGGAGCAGCTGCAGAAGTTCCTTTTCATATTTATTCATACTTCTTTCATCATCGTCGCCTCCCTGCCATAGCTGAGGATAATATTTCTCTATTTCGGAAGGAAAGAGTCCGGCAAATAATGCATTCCTTGCATAGGGTGTAGCGGTAGGAAGAATTGCATAATAATAATCCTTTTCGATCTTAAAAATATCGAGAAGGTGTTTTTCCATTATAAGCCATTGATCCAGTCTCAGGCAGTCGAGTACAAAAAAGAACACTGAGGTCTTACCGTCTTTAAGATCATCTATGACATATTTCTCCACTATCTCAGTAGTCAGCGGAGGAGTATAATTATCACCTATACTATTGACCCAGCCAGAATAGTTTTTCTCAACAAAGCGTGAAAATTCCTTATTGGCTTCTTTCTTCTGATCGTTTAAGGATTGACGAAGACCCATTCCTGCATGAGTATCGAGCTCCACATCCCAGTTGACAATTTTAGTATAAACGTCAATCCATTCCCCGAAATCCAGGTTATTCAGCAGTGCGCGTGATATTTCGTTAAAATCCTGGAGGTAATCCTTCGCAGCTGCTTGTCCGGTTATCCTCTTACCCTCAAGAATCTTTTTACATACAAGGAACATCTGGCTGGGATTCACCGGCTTGGTGAGATAATCTGTTATTTTACCTCCGATAGCCTCATCCATCAGAGTTTCTTCCTCACTTTTGGTAACCATTACCACAGGTATTGACGGATTGATTTCCTTGATCAGGGCAAGCACCTCAAGCCCTCCCATGCCCGGCATCATCTCGTCAAGAAATATGAGATCATACAGGGAATGTTTTACATGTGAGATTGCATCCTCACCGTTTGTAACCGTATCTACATCATACCCTTTTTCAGATAAAAAAATGATATGAGATCTCAAGAGCTCAATTTCATCGTCAACCCATAATATCTTATAATTTGCCATTATCAGCCTGCATTTACTTATTCAAAAAATAATAGTTAATAATTTAATAAAGATTCCTGTCAGAATTTGTAACAGAAGGATCAAATAATATCACAGTTTATATTATTGGATCGAAATGTGTACATCAAGACCGGCTTCATTGGTGGTTGTAGGAGGAATCCTTGCAGCTCCTTCCGGTTGAACAGAGGTTCTTCTGTAGAAAATTGAGAGCGTTACCTTAGAACTTATAGTGTATTTGATCCTTGGTTCCATTGTCGTACGCAGAGTACCGTCCTGGGGAGTACCCTCTTCCGTGAAGTTCAGCATATCGTAGCGTACAACAGAATTCTTTGAGCTTGTATAAGAAAGGCTGAACTCAATATCATTCTTAAGTGAAATACCAAACAACGGCAGTTCAAATCCCGATTTGGAAAATCCTGCAGTTATACCGATATCCTTCGAGAATGTTTCAGAAATATTCTTTGTGGTCAATCCAAGATCGTAGATGGTCCTTGTGCCGTATTTTATACTCCCGATCAGATTCCCTCCCCACATATCATTGAATGTCATATTCAGTCCAGCAATAGGTGAAAAACCATACTCAATTCTCTGGGTAAGGATTTCCTGAACCCCGTCGGGGTTTAACTTCGTTCCCTCAGTATAGGTTGCACTGTACTCATGTTCCAATGAAACTCTCTTTGCAAAGGACTTAAAGAAAAGGAAGTTTTCAAGCCCATCCCATGTAAGATGCCAGTTGGGCCGGGGAATATATTTTGCATAATCCTTAAGGAAGCCCAGCTTTGATAATATCGGAAAAGTTTCAAATCCTTTAAGGAACGCATTGGATAAATTCTGCTGCGGATTGGGATCGTTGGGATCAAACAGTTCATTAACCTTTTTAATTCCGTTCCCGAATACACTCAGGAAAAGCGAGGGAGGCATTGAGAGGAATGATCTCTGGATTGACCCTGTTTCGGTAATATTCTGAATAGTTGGATTTCCGTCGCGATCCGTAGAAATTGTTGTGTTTTTATTTATAGACCATCCAACTTTCCAGTTTATATCGAGTTTTGCCCCCTCCCACAAAGGCCGGGAGGTTCTGAAATCAAGGTTGTTTTTCTGTGAAAATACATCCTGCAGGTTTGCATTCGGCGCACGTTTCCCTATATCGCTGCTTATGCCGAGCATAAATGCTCTTGACGGACCTTTCTTGTAGTTATAGTTTATTCCCCAGAAATTATTAAATCCTGTACCTTCGCCTAAGATACCCGATTTCGAAACAGTATTATCGAGCGTATAGTTGAATGCAATGGTTTCATAATCGAAGAAAATACTTTTGGCCACGGTTTTCAAAAATCCAAGCGCCCGTGTCAGAGCAGGTTTTTTTGGTTTCTCCTGCGTAATAGTTGTGGAATCTGACTCCGGAACTTTGACGGTTTCATCTCCCTGTTTTGTAGTATCAGGAGGCTGATTCTCTCCTCCCTCAAGATTCCTTCTCCTGTTTTCAAGGTTTCTACCCCGGTTTCCACTCTGGTTGCCCCGGCCGCCCTGATTCTCTTTTACGGGGGCTTCAGTGGTCTCGGCGAAAAACGGATCAGTCAAAGCTTTCAGTCTGAGAGTAAGACCTGCCTGCAAACGGCTTGCAAATCCTCCGCTCCTTCCCACTGTGTCCTGACGGAAATCAAAGTTCCAGTTATAACTTGCATTATACCCGGCGGTTATCTGGAAAAATCTGTTGATGTCCCAGATTGTAGGAAGTTTAGGACTCGTCTTTAGATCAAACGTTTGTGTATACCTGAAATCTTTTCCGAAAAATACTCCCGAAAATATGTCGTTCCAGATCGCACTTTCCTGTCTCTGTCTGTCATTTGAATCCGTCTCAAGGTCAGCCAGCGAAGAAGTAATGCTCACATTGTATGCGGTTGCAAGATTAATTAGCCCGCCTTCAGTGATTTTCCAGTTATAGTTGAACCCTCTTGTAGTACCAAAGTCTCTCGAAATTATCTGCTGTGAGGGAGAACTTGACTGTGAACGGGTTACGTTTGTATTTCTCTGCCTTCGAGCTGTCAGGTTTAGAGCAAAATTCTGAGGGGTATAATAAACCTTAACATCCTTATAATCGGAGAACAGTGCAACCACAGACCCGATTACCGGTATCTCCTCAGGATAAAAATAGTAATTAGGATTAAAGTTTAGTGCATAGCTAAGAGTTGCATTCCAGACCCAGCCAGTATTGGATAAAACTGTAGGGCTCCGGCTGAACGTTTTATTATAATTGAATCCGAACGATAATGCATTAAAAGTATCCCTGATGTACCATAAAGAAGTAGGTATCTTGATTTTTATATTTGAAGCCGACCATGAATCTGAAGTATTAATCGTTTGTGACTCGGATATGATCTGTTCCGGGGTTTTTGCAGCTATTGCAGTTGTATCCTGTCTCAATGCCTCGATCTGTTTGGCAGCCTCATCAACCCTGACATCCGTACCAGGAAGATAAAGCGGTTTCCCTATGCTTTCCGTATGTGAGTAGTTCATCCTGAGATTACTTTCAGGGAGACTGAATGGAAGTAATTTAAGAATGTTCACGTCTGCGGACATTCCCCAGTTCTTTGCCTCTACCCTCGATCCGAACCGATCGGAAAGTTTATGGAAATAGGGGTTTGTCTGACTCATATTAAAATTCACGGTCATAAGATCGGCAAGTTTAACAGCAGATGAAAAACTATAAGCCCATCCGGGAGAATCATCAGCCCCGACAACCCTCAGCTCGTTTACCCATACCTCTCCCGATATTTTTATCGGAGGTCGCCTGGGACCGGTAGAACCAGGTCCTATTAACGGCGGGGATTCCGGAAGATTAATTATACCAACCATAAGAAATTTCACAGAGGTTAAGGTCGGATTACCTTTGACTCCATATAGATGTCCGGGTTTACCAGGCACATCCTTTTGAACCAGTTTCGTTATAGAGGAATCATTTCTTGCCTGCTTTATTGCAGTCAGCTCACTGAAATTTATTGAGATTTCATTCCATCCGGGCCTTACCGGCTGCCTGTACTCGTAAAAGTTATTGGTATCCCCGCCGAACCTGAAATATATCTGCGAGGCATATGTGCCGTCGGAAGTATCTGAAACAGAGCCCCGGCCTGCATTTTCGTCTCCATGAATAAATAATTTCATCTGCTTATAATTAAACACATCAAGGGGTCTGAATAAATATTTGACTGCCTGTCTTGATTCACCATCGGGCAGGTCTTTGATAATGAGATCTAACGATTGTTCATTTCGGTATATCTGTTCATCAGGTCTTGTTCTGTCCCTTTCCTGGAATACGCCTGGAGGTGATGTATAACCGGGGTTGTCCTCTATATTTATTACAGAGATGGACATCGTTGTATCCTCAGGAAGTACTTTCTGCCATTGGCTTCCGGTAAGGTTAAACTCTGTAAGACGGAGATGCACAGTTGTATCAGCACCGGAGACAAGGAACCTTATATATTCGACGTCAGTGAGAGAAGGATTCCCAACTTGTTTTGCA
Source organism: Ignavibacteriaceae bacterium (assembly GCA_035260565.1). Lineage (GTDB taxonomy): Bacteria > Bacteroidota > Ignavibacteria > Ignavibacteriales > Ignavibacteriaceae > DATFVA01. The sequence goes on from DATFVA010000229.1 coordinate 6,297, forward strand.
AAATCTTTTAACGGAACCCTATAAAGGTACCAGCCTACACCGTCAGCCCCGCCATTATCGCCGCCACCTGCAATAAACCGGTTTGTTTCCCTGTTCGTATCAAGTGGAATTTCATATCTGAAATAACTGTTGGCAAGGTCAAGGTTGCCGTTCTTATTCAAATCCTCAGTATCAGGGAACCTGCCGATATCTGTTAAGACAGCATTTCCTTCAGTGCCATTTATATTAAAGTAATCCTGCCAGTTAGGACTTCCTGTATTGGTAAATGAGAAATCATCACCGCTGGGATCGGATGCGGTGCTGTTAAAGGTAACCCTTTCCTGGGCATCTGTAAGTCCATCGAGGCCGACATCTTCACCCTGGTCGATAAGATCATTTTCCGGAGGTTTATCTTCAGTGTTAAGATCCCTGTTTGGAATTACATCCTCACTTATCCTTCCGAGATCAAGATAAACTTTGGCTCCGGCCGGAGTTCCTCTATCTATTTTAGCCCAGAATTCGACAAATTCAATATTTTCTTCTACAAGGTTGTTTGCTGTTGAAGAAAGCTGCTTCATTATACCGCCCCAATTCTGTGCCCTGTTCCCCAGCTGGGGAGTATAATTATAAGTTCCCGGAGTATAGGGAAGGAAAACATAATCCATAACAGTTACCTGCTGATCAGCCTTGGCAACAGTCTTAAGGGGCCATATATCCTTAACGTTAACGTCTGAAGGAGTGACTGTATACCATATACTCTTTCCTTTATAATCCATCATCTGCTTCGGCGTTAATCCGGAGATGCCTTCGAGCGAATCAGGGGGGCTCGGATCTTTCCAGGCGGTATAAGAAACGCCGACCGGTATAATCCTTTTAGCACCTTCAAAATCGTCAATATATGCTATACTCTGTCCCTGGTCCGACGCAATAGTACTCTTTTTCGTATTTGGGTCAGGATTAATATAAGCATATTCACCACTGACATCTATTGAAGACATCTCGCGTGTGGATATTATGTTATCAAGTGCTTTAGTGATAATGGGAAGATCGATACCCGTTTTTGCATCTACACCATAAATTGTATTGCTTAGCGGTTCCTCACCTATTCTTACTTTATCGCTCAATGTCTGCTGATTAAGATTCAGTAGTGAAAAACCCAGCTGGGTTTTATCTGAAAAATCAAACAAGCCTCTTGCCCCCAGGAGGGTTTTGGATGCAAGCTGGAAGAGATCGTTCTTCTCATAAGTTATTTTCAGATCTGCACCGGGCACGAGAGCTGCATCATTCCGGATGGTCAGCTGACCGATATTATAATCCACGATATAATCAGTCCCGGGTGTTAATTCTCTTCCGTTTAACAGAACCCTCACGGAGTTCTCGACTATATTAAATCCGAGCTGGTAAACCGAAGATGCTTCTCCCGAATATTTACCAGTAAGCAGCCACTTATCCTTAACCTTATTCTGCTGTGCGAAAGTTTTCGTCGTATCATATACCTGGTTGTATTTAAGTGAATCAGGTATTTTCGGAGGAAGAT
>DATFVA010000230.1:0-2447 GCA_035260565.1 Ignavibacteriaceae bacterium
TAATATTGAGTTTATCTACTTGAATCTTAAACAAGTTCTAAACTATCTGCATTTAGTAATAAGTACTTTTTGTAAGTGACATGACCGGACAACTGAAGTGCTTTTAAGCACTAAGAAGAAAGAATGGGATAGAATAATAAGGAATTTATGAGGATATCAGGGAAAGGATCCATCCTTATAATCATCCTGAAGATAGTTTTCGGGTATGCTTTCGTTTTACATATTTCAGGGAGAGCGCTTTCATTGATCAAGATTCATTTTTTTTAGTTTTGTAACAGTCTCAATACAGACAGATGTTTAGAAAAGCTAAACGTGAGGCAACCGGTGAAGAAATGAAAAATCTTATTTGTTGTTTCCGTGCGCTTATCCCGGGCTGTCGGTTGACACAGTTCAGAGGAAATTACTGAGTTGTATAAGTATGGATTTATAAATTCGTAAGGTTTGGTTTTCCTGAAAGGAACCACCCTAAATATATAATACCAATAATTGCTACAGCAAAAATGACTATAATTACAGGGATAAAAAAGTAATTCGGTGAATTCTTATAAATGCTCTTAATACTCTTCAATGGGATTTTCCCCTTAAACTGTTCTGATCGGTTATTTTTATCAATGACTTGCCCCTCTGCAAACAGCGTATCAGTTAAAAGCGAATAAGACTTATGTTCAATTTTGTATAAAGTAGAATCAATGGTCAATATCTCTAAAGATGATCTGTCCTTATTATGAATATACTCATGGGTAAAATCGTCTGTTGAAATCCGGGAAAATGATGTGCATCCAGATAATAACTGCATCAATAAACAGGGGACTAAAATTGCTGAGATATATTTTTTCATAAAGGGACCTCCTTTATCAATGTGCCGTCCATTGCCTGTAAGTAGGCTGGATAATATAAATTTTCTTTTTCATTTCATGCCTTCGAAATCCTTATAGTATTGTACCCGAAAAAACGACTTAAATTGTCATAAAAATGTAAAAGTTTAATGATTTTATCAGGAACTCCTTTGCTTGTAAGCTGCAGGGCAGTATTACGAGCCAGTAGGATCACATTTGCGAATATTTCTAAATCAAATAATCCCGGGATTTTACTGCTAAAAATGAACTTGTCCGCGAAAACAGAATTTAATTAGTGATATTTTCCGCTGTATTTTATTTGCCTTTTGGCAATTAATTCCGCAATTTCAAATTAAATTATCGGCTTCTCAATATTCCCTGAAATCCATCGTTAAAGTATAATTGTCATCAATAAAAATTATGAGGATTATTTATGCACAGGAGGACCTTTATAAAAAGCGCTGCTCTCAGTGCTTTTGCATTAAGCACTTACGGATTTGCTGTATTTGACGGTAATAAGTATGTAGGGGATTGTGAGACGACAACTGATATATTGGGACCTTTTTATCTGCCCGGCAGTCCCGTGCGGAATAATCTTGTTATTAAAGGCGAACCCGGTATTCCTGTCGAACTATCTGGTTATATAAAACACGATAATTGTTTAACGCCGTACAAAAATGCCAAAATTGAATTATGGCATTGCGATGCAGAAGGGGACTATGATTTATCAAAAGAATACCGGTATCGCGGCACTGCCTTTTCTGGTGAAGACGGCAGATATTCGTTCAAAACAATTATGCCGGTGCCGTACGCGGTGGGCGACGGAAGTATAAGGCCTGCACATTTTCACCTGATGATAACTGCTGCGGGATACCAGGCGCTGGTAACACAATTATATTTTTCAGGCGACAGTTACATTAAAAGCGATCCATATGCTTCTTCGCCGAAAGCAAAAAGAAGAATACTTGATTCGGAGGACCTGGATGACGGGACAAAAAGAGTTTTATACAATGTCAGTTTGTCTGAAGTGCTGCCGGTTGAAGAACCTTCTATTGATAAGCTCACGGGAATATATACTGAGGTGGGGAATCAATTTAACGAAATAGAAATTTTCAAAAATGATAATACCATCTGGATGAAAAACGAGGCGTTCGGAAATCGATTTGATTATACCGGCAGCAATACTTTCGAATATCCGGGAATGCCGGATGGAATGTTCTGGGAATTAAAGTTTGAACTTCTGGAAAATGATATTGTTAAACTTGTTGAAAAATCAGAAGTAAAAACCTCGGTCTTTCTAAAAACCATAAAACCATCGGGCCGTAAAGAAAGAATAAAATGGTAAAGAATAGAACTGAGACTAAGTAGTGAAATCAAATTTTGGCAAATCCAGTGAATGCTCTATCCAAACCACTCAATCGGCAATACCTGACCTGTAATATATTTCGATTCATCAGATGCCAGGAAAACACTAACGGGGATATGATCTTCTGCTTTAAGTAGTTTTGTTTTGTCCTCCTTAACCAAAGAACGGATGGCAGTGTCTGCTTTGCCCGGGGCGACAGCATTAACCCTTAAATGTTCACCACTAAGGCGCAACGTACTTATCTT
>DATFVA010000231.1:0-7186 GCA_035260565.1 Ignavibacteriaceae bacterium
CTTCCTTAGCCTGTTCTACACCGCCTTCAGCTAGTGCTCTTCTGACTTTTACGATGAAATCTTTTGTGTTAACCCTTGCTCTGGAGAGTGTCCAGAACCTTTCAATAGAAAAAGCTAGCCCAAGTACAAGGCATGCAAGGATGGGATGCATAAAAATACCACCGGCTTCGTATTTCTCAGCCAGCCAGTTTAATGCACTCTGATTTTGATCAGCCTGCGCAATCACATTAATCATTGCCGAGATAATCCCAATAAAGTCCATAAAAAGTAACCTCCTAATAAATTAAAAAATGATCTTTTGAGGAGAGATAGGCTCCAATAAATTTCTAAAAAGACCTCGTTACAATAACTATTTCGAAAAACAAAGTCAATAAATAATTGAGTGTTAAATTTAAGTAAAAATATACATTAAAGCCTATTCTGTAACAATAAATCTTGAAGTCAGCCTTATTATGTTGCCTGAAATAAAGAAGAAATTCCGGAAAATCTCATGTACAAACTCCCCGATTTCTTCTGCTTTTATCCATTTCTCATAGTCTGCATCTTTCATCCATTGCCTGTTTGCAGAAGTGTCGATTATAAAAGGAGCAATAGCATTTGCACTGAGTTTTATTTCGTTTCCCTCGAGGGCCAGCGTTTTCACAAGGTGAATCAGTGCGCTTTTCGAAGTTCCGTATGAACTTTTTCCTGCTTCGGGCGTTAGTCCTGTTTCTGCGGCAGTGAAACAGATTGATCCCCCCGCTGATTTTTCTACAAGCTTTGAAAAATGTTTTGCAAGGAAGAAATTGGATTTTAGATTCATATCCATCATTTTATTCCATTCCTTTTCATCTGTCTCTTTTATGTTCTTCCCGCCTGCAAACCCACCAACTGTGCTGTATAAAAAGAAAAGGGTCCTTTTGGCCGGTTTGATTTTTGAAAAAATCTCTTCCACATTTTTTTCGATAGATAAATCTTTTATGTTTATTTGAATTACCTGTTCCTCTTTGAAATTTTCTTTTTCAATATTAAAATCAAAAAGAAATATCCTGTCATAATTTTTCTTCAGCATTGTTTCCGTAATCCCTCTGCCAAGGGCTCCGCTGGCACCGAAGATTAATAATTCCTTTTTCACTATTCTCCTGCTTTCGAAATAATTAAAAATTCAGAGGTCACCGGAAAGTGATCACTGTAGCCGCCGAGATATTTGTTCCCGCCATAAGTGGGAAACGGTGTTCCTTCGTATGTTCCCGAGTGCGTTACCAGGAAATCAGGTTTATAAACTCTGAATGATCCGCATATATAATGAATTCTTTCTCCGGTCAATAATTCATGTGATACAATAATCTGGTCAAGCATATTCCAGTCGTTTTTATATTTGTATGTTCCCAATCCATTACTATATTCATCGTAAGCCAGGTTATAAAGCTCTTTAGTTTTGTTCTCTTTGAGTTTACCGGAAATAGTATCGCATCTAACAGGCTGAGCCTTTAAAGTATTGAGTATTGAAATATTTGTCGGTTCGTCATTAAAGTCACCCATTATCAATATGAATGCGTCCGGGTTATGAGCCAGAATTTCATCTGTATTTTTCTTCAGAACTTCTGCCGCTGCAATCCTGTTGATTTCCGACTCGCTTTCTCCCCCACTTCTGCTAGGCCAGTGATTCTCAAAAACATGGATCGTATCACCGTTTAAGGTTAATAAATTTACATTGAGTACCAATCTGGTAGGGTATCCGTCAGCAAGATTAATGGTGTCCGCTGTCACGGATAGTATGTGAAACATATCTCTTTTATATATAAGACCGTTATCAATTCCTCTGCTGTCAGGGGATTCAAGGTATGCGGTTTGGTAATTGATGTCTGCTAAAAATTTTTCATCCATCCTGTCGAGCAGCCACTGATGTTCTGTTTCTACTACTCCAAGGATATCAGGACCGTGACCGTAATTCATAGAATGTATGACTCTTGCAAGATTGTTCAGCTTTTTATCAAGTCTTTGTGAAGTCCAGCTCTTAATGCTTTCGGGAAGGAATTCTTCATCTTCTTTGAAGGGATCATTTACTGTATCGAACAGATTTTCAAGGTTCCATGAGGCAACAAACAAAGTATCATTTTTGCTGCCCTGCGCAGAACAAGGTAAAGAGATCAAAACCATGAAAAAGAGGATTGCCATTGTTTTCATTCTATTCGAGGATAAAAATTTATAATTCCAGCCTTGTGGTTACACCGTGCAGCTTGTTGTACTGGAGTTTGTAGAATGCCACAAAGTTTGGAGCCAGTTTCTTTAAGGTTGCGAATATTTTAAGCCATAATTTGTTTGTTACAATATCTTCGGAACCGTAGAAAATCACCTTTTCAGTTATGCCATTGGCTTTCAGCAGATGGGGTATATCTACAAATTCCATATAGCCTGTTTCTATGATAATACCCGATAGGCCGTGTGAAAGATTATCAACTTTCCTGAAAGTTGTTCCGTAGGGAGAATCTGTTGTCTGAATTGAGACAAGAACATTTTTTTCATATATGATGTTCCCTCTTATTATACAGTGCACTATATAGGGCGGAACATTATTGAGGTCTCTCGTAAAAAACAACGCCGTGCCGTTGATATTGTTACCTAGCCTGTATATCTGCTCATAACTTTCCTTGAATACATCAAAAGGCAAGGGCCTGAAAGAACGGTACATTGCTTTATGTCCCGATGACCATAATTGTATTACAAAGAAAGGGATAAGCGCAACTACAATCGACCAGTACCCTCCGTGGGGCACTTTATTCATTACGGCAACGAGATATAATAGATCGACAATGAAGACCACAGCAGCTAGTGCCATTTTAGCCTTCCTGCTTTCGATCTTAAATATCCAGATCATAAACATTGCACTAATTGTCATTGTGGCAGTTACAGCCAGACCATATGCCGCGGCCAGGTTATCTGATCTCTGAAAAAAGAATATCATAAACAGTACAGCTATTAAAAGCACCCAGTTTACCACTCCGATATAAATTTGCGATTTCAGGTGCGTGGAAGTGTACTTAACTCTCATGAGAGGGAATATCCTTGTTGTAATTCCCTGGTATACCAGACTCATAACAGCACTTATCATAGCCTGTGATGCAATAATTGTAGCAAGCAAAGTCAGTATCAGGAATGGAACATAAAAGACCTCCGAAATTGATTTGATCATTCCGAAAAGGACATAGTTTGTATCCTGTGACTGAAGAAGATAGGCTCCCTGCCCGAAGTAATTTATAACCAGGGCAAAGAACACAAAATACCACGCATGCCTGATGGGCTGACTTCCCAGGTGTCCCATATCAGCATAAAGTGCCTCCCCTCCAGTCGCACACAAAATTACTTCGCTCAAAACAAAAAATCCCGTCCAGCCATTGTGCAGCATAAATTCTAGAGCATAATGGGGACTGACTGCCATCAGTACCTCCGGCATTTGGATCAGCGAATATATCCCTGAGAGAAGAAGAGCAGAAAACCATATTATCATGATAGGACCAAAAGAAGATGAAACTTTGTCAGTGCCTCGTGACTGAAAAGCAAAAAGCAGTACTGTAATTACGCTGGTTATTAAAATTATGATGGAGACACTGATGTGCCCTATCGATGGAATGAGCTGTAGTCCTTCTACAGCTGAAAGTATACTTATTGCCGGCGTAATTGCACCGTCACCCATTAAAAGCGATACTCCGATAAACCCGAGAAATGAAGCAAAGGCTGCTCTTCTCCCCGTTTTGACACTTTTTGCAAGTATTTCCTTCAGAACTATGATTCCACCTTCACCTTTAATACTTAGGCTCATCGCAAGCCACGCATATTCAACCGTAACAAGAATTATAAGTGTCCAGAAAATAAGGGAAAGTGCTCCCATAAGGTTGCGGTAAGTAGGTGCAGTAAGCGTAAATATGACTGTTAAAGTATATATAGGACTCGTGCCGATATCGCCGAATACAAGTCCCATTGCTTTAACAATATCTTTAAAAGAAGAGAATTTAAAGCTGCTTTTTGCCATCAATAAAATACCGCTGGTAGTTGAGGGTGATAAATATAAGAATAAATCATACTTAATAAAGTTATGTTTTTACTTTAAATCAAATTCGGTTCGAAAAATAACATTATAAATCAGTTCTGTCCAATTTAAACTTGATGTAAGATTAAACTCTGCTTCTTCTACCCTCTATAACGAAACGGTCTCATAGTAAATTAAGGTGCTGATTCTGATATTTTCGATCATGTCGGATTTCTTTATAAACCTCCCTTTTTTATTGAATTTGAAGTAAGGGTACTTATTTTTATTTTTGTTTTTGCAGAGATATTCTTCCTTAGCGGCACCTCATAAATTAATCGAAGAGAAAATATGAATAAAAAATTCGTAATTATAGATGCTATGGCTTTAGCTTATAAAGCATATTTCGTTTTTATAAACAGGCCTCTGGTTTCCACAAAAGGAGAACCAACTTCAGCTGTATTTGGATTTTTAAACCAGCTGCTTAAGATACTAGAGGATACAAAACCAGATTACATCTCAGTTGCCTTCGATTCTAAGGAGAAGACTTTCCGTCACGAAAGGTATGAAGGCTATAAATCGTCAAGGGCTGCTATGCCTGAAGATATGATTCCGCAGATTGCAAGGATAAAAGAGATTATTGAAGCAATGAACATTCCTATATATATTCTTCCCCGCTATGAAGCTGATGATATAATAGGCACTGCTGTATGTAAGGCGGAAGAGCAAGGATTTGAGTCATTTGTCATCACTCCGGATAAAGATTTTAATCAGCTTGTGACTGACAAAGTCAAAATAGTCCGCCCGGGGAAGTCAACTGAAGAAATAGTTTTCTACGACGTTCAAAAGGTTAAGGATGAATTCGGATTTGAACCGAAACAGATGATAGATTACCTGGCCCTGATAGGAGATAAGTCGGATGATATTCCGGGAATAGCAGGTATAGGCCCGAAAACAGCAATTCCATTAATACAGAAATATGGCACCGTTGAAGGCATTTATGAACATATAGACGAAATAGACAAGCCAGCTCTTAAGAACAAACTGGTTGAAGGTGAAGCCAGCGCTTTCATTTCTAAAGAACTTGCTACTATTCACTGTGAAGTCCCGCTTGATTTTGATTTCGATGATGCAATGTTCAGGAAGCCTGATTTTGATAAGCTCAGGGATATATTCCTGCAGGTAGAGTTTAAAAACCTATACAGCCGTCTCCTTAATTTTTATGACCGGAATGGCGGGAGTGACGGCGGGGAAATAGTGACTACATCCCCAGAAGCCGATACCTTTGATGCAGAAAATTCTGATTATACGTTAATTACTAACACATCTGAGGCTAAAGAGCTTGCCGATAAACTGAAAAAGACCGAGCTTTTTGTATTCGATACCGAGACTGATAGCCTCGATCATTTTTTGCTTAAACTTGCCGGAGTATCCTTTTCCACCAGGGAAAAAGAAGGTTACTATATCGCTCTTAATTCGTTTGAAAATGATAAGGATGCTCCTGAAGCTGTAAAAAGCAGACTTCCATTAAGTGAATTCATAAAAATATTTAAGCCGGTTTTTGAAAATAATAAAATTAAAAAGGTTTGTCAGAACGGCAAGTTTGATATATCTGTTCTCAGAAGCCGGGGTATAGAGGTCAAGAACTTTTATTTCGATACAATGATTGCCAGCTATGTTGTCGATCCCGATCAAAAACATGGAATGGATGAGCTGTCAGTAAAGTATCTTAACTACAAACCTATTCCCCTTTCGGAACTGATAGGAAATAAAAAGGATCCATCAAAAATATTTGAGGCCGACCTGAATGCTGTTTCAGATTACTCCTGTGAGGATTCCGACATAACTTATCAGCTTTATAAAAAGCTTGATTCAGAGCTTAAGAAGGAAAAACTTACAAGAATTGCGTACGATATTGAGTTCCCTCTCGTACCCGTTCTCGAAGATATGGAAAGAGAAGGGATCAGGATCGATATGGAAGCTCTTGTTGCTTTCAGCAGAGATCTCCAGGTTCTTCTGGATGAATATACCAGGAAAATATATAACTGCTGCGGTGAAGAGTTCAATATTAATTCACCGCAGCAGCTTCAGGTAATCTTATTCGATAAGCTGAAGCTGAAGACTGGGAAAAAAACTAAAACCGGTTTTTCAACCGATGCGCGTTCACTTGAGAACTTACGAGGTGAACACGAAATAATTGAATTGATTCTCAATTTCCGCCAGGCCGCTAAACTTAAATCGACTTATGCTGATTCCCTCCCCTCACTTATTCACCCCAAAACAGGAAGGGTTCATACATGCTTTAATCAGACCGTGGCCTCAACAGGCAGACTTTCAAGCAACGATCCTAACCTTCAGAATATACCGATCAGAACTGAAATGGGAAAAGAAATAAGAAAAGCCTTCGTACCCCGGGATAAGGACTATCTGATTCTCAGCGCAGATTATAGTCAGATAGAACTTAGAATACTTGCTAGTATTACGGGTGATGAAGGATTGACAAAAGCATTTAAAAGCGGAGAAGATATTCATAGGAGTACTGCCGCTCTCGTATTCATGGTCTCCCCCCTGGATGTCACTCCTGAAATGAGACGCAGGGCGAAGGAAGTTAATTTCGGTGTATTGTATGGAATAGGTCCCTTCGGATTAAAGACCAGGCTTGGCATAACTCAATCCCATGCTAAAGAAATAATTGAGACCTACTTCAATACTTTCAAACGCGTGAAGCATTTTATGGATGAGTCCGTACTGAAAGCACGTGAAAAGGGATATGCAGAAACTTTATTCGGAAGAAGAAGATATTTAAGGAATATTAACAACAGCAACCGTGTTGTGCGCCAGTTCGAAGAGCGTGTTGCCATAAATATGCCCATCCAGGGAACTGCTGCAGATATGATAAAGCTGGCAATGATCAATATCTATAATGAACTGAATAAAATGAAAGCCCGATCAAAAATGGTTCTCCAGGTTCACGATGAACTCCTCTTTGATGTTCATAAAGATGAAGTCGAGGAAATCAGGGAGATGGTAAAGGAGAAAATGGAAAATGCAATCCCGATGAATGTTCCGATAGTTGTGGAAACAGGGACAGGCAAAAACTGGCTGGATGCTCATTAAATTAAGTTAAATCATGATGCAGATCGATAAAGATAAAATACGGAAGATACTGTGCATTAAACACCG
>DATFVA010000232.1:0-10642 GCA_035260565.1 Ignavibacteriaceae bacterium
AATGAACTTAATAAGTTAAAGCAGGAAATCAATTTTTATAAAGATGAAAAAGATTTATGGATTATCAAGGGGGAAATCTCAAATTCCGCAGGCAATTTATGCCTTCACCTTTTAGGCAACCTGAATCATTTTATAGGTCATTTGGTAGGAGGAACGGGATATAAGAGAGATCGTGAAAATGAGTTTTCCGAAAAGGATGTTCCCCGCGCAGAATTAAATAACAGAATCGATGCCGTTATTGAAGTAATTAAAAAGTCATTACCAAAAATTAACGACAGCGATATGAATAAAACCTTCCCCGATAAGATGGGCGGGAAGATAAGGGAATACGGGTATACGCTTATACATATCACCAATCATTTTGATTATCACCTTGGACAAATAAACTATCACAGAAGATTAATTGCAGGTAAATAATGCCGGATAAAGTAAACCTTGATAAAAAACTTTCAGAGATAAATGAATACTGGAAGCCAAAGATAGCTGGAGAACTTAACGGCCAGCATGTAAAACTGGTTAAGGTTAAAGGGGAATTTATTATGCATCATCATGAAAAGGAGGATGAATTATTCCTTGTTGTAAAGGGGAAACTTAAGATCGAACTGAATGATGATATTATTGAATTAAATGAGGGGGAGTTTTTTATAGTCCCCCGGGGAATGGAGCACAAACCTGTTGCAGAAGAGGAAGTCCATATCCTCCTTTTTGAACCTGCCGGAACACTGAATACAGGCAATCTAAGGAACGAAAGAACCGTCAGTAATCCCGAGAAGATTTAAGGCACCTGAAAGCAGCAGCCTGATGTTATAAGCTCTCCGCGATCCCGGAAGGAAACTGACTGTGAACTTGTTTATTGCGTAGCAGATTTCAGTCTTTTCAAAAAGATCACAACCAGTCCTGCCGCTATTAATGAAGTAACAACCAGAAGCAGAAAGAACTGCCAGAGTTCCCAGTTCTGGTAGAACCGGCCGACAAATCCTGATAAATAATTACCTACCGCAGTGGCGCCGAACCATCCTCCCATCAGTAGTCCTTTCATTTTCGGCGGTGCGACTTTCGAAACGAATGACAAACCCATGGGACTTAAGTGAAGCTCTGCGAGGGTGAGTGTAAAGTAGGTGCCTATTAGCCAGAACGGTGAAACTGTTTCAGGAGAAGTACTTCCGTTTAGAGAGTATACAGGTGGAAGCCCTGTTGAGGCGACAACCATTATCATATAAGCTATAGCTGTTATCAGCATACCTATACCGATCTTTGCAGGAGATGAAGGTTCCTTTCCTTTCCTGTTAAGCCAGGCAAAATAGCCTACGATAACCGGGGTAAGAAGAACAATAAACATCGGATTAAATGACTGAAATTGCTCAGGGGCAATGGAATTGGTACCAGGAAGGCTGTTGAGCTTATAAATTATTATAAGCAGACCAATCAATACGAAGAAACTGCCTATACCTTTGGTTTTAGCTGAAGTTTTCCTGTTCAGAGCAGCCGCAGAACCCAGTATTACGGCAAGGACGGCGTGAAGCCCGATAACGTCAAAAAAGATATACGTAAATTTATGCACGGCACTGAAAGTATAATCCCTTGCAAACAGGGAAAGAGCGGCTCCGTTCTGATGAAAAGCCATCCAGAAGAAAATTACGATAGCGAAGATTGTAAGGAGAGCAGTAACTCTTTCTTTTTCCTGCTTTTTAGTAAGGGTAACATCCTTTTCGGAATTAGGCTGCGTTTTAGAACGGTAGTCAGCATCAGCATAATATTTTCTGAAGAGGGTGAATACAAGAAGCGAGACAATCATCCCTATCGATGCCACGGCAAAAACAGCATTATATCCATGAGCCAGGGTTGTCCCGAAATTCTCCATAAAGAACTGTCTTACACCAGTCGCGGCAAACGGAGCATAAAAGGCCCCGATATTTATCCCCATATAGAAAATATTATAGCCTGCATCCTTTAATGACCCGGATGAATGAGCATAGAGGTTGCCCACAAGGACAGAAATATTCGCTTTAAACATTCCGTTGCCTATACATACCACAGCCAGTGCAATGTATAGCAGGAAAGGTGTTTGGGTAGGAACTGCCATTAGTCCGTACCCGATACACATTGTTATTGCCCCGATAATTATAGTCTTGCCGTAACCCAGGACGTTATCTGCTATCCAGCCTCCAAGTATAGGAGTGAAATACACAAAAGCGATAAAAATTCCGTAAACATTTGTTACGGTGGCGGCATCCCATCCGAAATTTTCGCTTAAATAATAAACAAAAATTGCGAGCATAGTATAAAAGCCGAAGCGTTCCCACATTTCTGTAAAAAAGAGAACATATAGTCCTCGTGGATGTCCTTTAAACATCTGTCCTCCCGTTCTTTTTCAGGGTATTATTAAGATATGATTTTTCTCTCCTCTAAGAGCATTTAAAATCTGCTATTCGAATTATACGAAAAGAACCTTGTTAGTAACAAATTTTTTAACGAATTCTTTGATTTTTTATATGCAGCGTGTATTGCGGTCTAAATAAAGCTCTGAAAAGAAAAAAGGAGTTAATATTAAGAGGAATTTCAATTCTGATTCCGCAGGATGCTTCCGGCTGAAATACGTCATTTCTCCGGAGTGAATACGCTCTGAATACGCTGTGAAAACGCATTGAATACGCTCTGAATGCGTATTGATTACGCTGGAAATTCGTGATATACTGGTATAAAGGCAGGATTCGCCCCGGTATATGTTTATCGGTTATAATGAGGATTGAAATTAATAGAGACGTTATTAAAACTGCCGGGGGAATTCAAAGGTCCGATAAAAATCATTTTCACGATATTTATTTTGGACAAATCTGATATTGCGAAAGAAACGAATTTTATAGAGGGAATAATCGTCACAGATAAAGAGGCTTATCTTAGTTTCGGACAATAATTGGTTGACTATACTATATTCTTTTAATAAATTTTAGTACCATCAATAATGTTGAGAGGGAGGCAATGAAAAATTATAAGTCATATTTCTCTATCTCACTTTCTGTCTTATATTCACTTCTTTTTATCTACGGCTGCAGCAGCAATGAATACGAAACAAAAAAGCTTGATAAGGGAGAGTTGTATTACGACAGAAATATTTCGCAGGATAAAGTGGAAACTCTTGGTAATTTTATTAATCAATGTGCTATCTTTAATGATGAAGTACAAAAAGCCAGGCTAACAAAATCCGACAGCACATATGAATTAAGCCTGAGTGTTCCTGCCGATATGTACAACAGCGATCAATACCAGAACTATGCGGAAATCCTTGCTATGCAGCTTTCCGACGATGTCTTTGATCATTCAAAAGTAGATATACATCTGACAGACAGTAATTTTAATACAAAGGTTACAAAATCCTCTGAGCATTGATCGACAAGGATTGATAACCAGCTTGCGGCACAGGTCAAATTCTATTTCAGCAGCAATACCTTTCTTGTATCAGAATAATTTTTTGCCGTAAAGCGAATAATATATACTCCTGATGAAAGATCGGTTCCATTTATAGTAATCCTGTGATCTCCTGCTTCAGCTTCACCCCTGTAGATTGCTCTGACTTCCCTGCCAAGCATATCATACATTCTTATTTCTACCATACCTCTTTCGGGAACAGTATAAACAACATTTGTAACGGGATTGAAAGGATTCGGATAGACCTGCAGAGAATAATCTAATGGTCTATTCGGCACTTCTTTTATGTCAGTAACATAAGTTGTCTGGTGAATGTATACATAAGGGGAATCTATGAGAATACCATGCGGATGATCGAGACCGCTGATATCAATTGTATTTACTAGTTGACTATTATTAACATCATAAAAAAACAGGCTATCTCCCGAATGTTTTACAGCAAAAGTAAAATCATCATTTGTGGTAATACCTCCGTCCGAAACGATAGCCGTCCTGTTTATGAAAGAGGTATCGGAAGGATTATATTCATATTTAACCAGGTCAGGATATTCATAAATATACAGACTGCCGTTTCTGTAAATCCAGGATTGGTCAAGGGCATTGAAAACTTTCTTTATAAAATGGAAAGTGTCATTTTCGAACTTAAAAAGATATATACCATAGCCATTGTAAGGCAACGAATCAACACCGGCAATATAGAGTGAACTGCTTATCTGGTAAATATTATAAGGAGCTGCGGGAATATCAAAATAAATCTTTTCTGCATTTGCAGTATCGAAAGAAGGAGAATTGGTCAGATCAAGAAGATAGAGATCGTATGCAGGCCCGATACTGTCCTTCCTAAAGGAGGCAAGATATTTATTGTTAATTTTTCCGGAGATATATAGCATGTCGCCATAGTAGTTCCTGGGGAGAACAGTAATCGAATCGTCATCAGAAAGAAAAGACATGTTATAAACCCCGTTCATCAGCCAATATCCATTTTCTACTCTGAAGGGAACCGTCCTGTAAATAATATATGGTTCTGGGACATCATAATATCCCATCCACCAGCCGCAAGACTCTGAATTAGCATTAACAAAATTTTCCAGGGAAAGGAGTGTAGTAAGTCCTAAGCTTGTAAAATCCTGTTCCTTAGATTTTTCAAATAATATGCTTTGCGTTGTATGAACGATATTTATGTAATCCGAATTTATGTAGCCGTTAGAATCGCTATAACTTATCCAGCTGCCCATTGTGTCTGCCGGATTTATTTGTGATGCCTCGAAAGGAATTCTGATAAGGTTTCCATGAATGGATGAACTCTGAGCAAAAGCAATTGCTGAGGAAAAAATTAAACTGAGGATAATCTTTGTCAGCATATAGCCCCCGTATAGATTATTAGTTAATAAAATATTCCCGTAAATCACGTATGTATAGAAACATACTTATATTTTCAGTAACTCTCCACTGGAAAATCGTAGTTCATATTTTCAAGCGGAAGCATATAAAGCGGTATACCGTTAAACTTCAGTCTGAATACAAGCTGATCAATAACCTGATCAGTATCCTGTATTTTTATTCCGAAAATATTAGGAACGAGTGAACCGAAATCAAACCAGGGCGCTTCGGGATACTCAGCAATATTATATTCACATCCTTTAAGACCGGCTTTATCAACGGCTTCATTTATTGCATCATACAACCCGCCGAGTTTATCAACAAGGTTGATTTCCTTTCCGTCAATTCCCGACCATACCCTGCCCTGTGCAATCGCCTGGACCGAGTCGTATTCCATTTTTCTCCCCTCTGCAACCTTGCTTACGAAATCCCCGTATGTTTCCCTGATCATCTTTTCAGCCTTATTCAATTCATCCTTACTGAGATCCCTGTCGGGCAGTGAGACTCCGATAAACGGAATTCTCATTCCGAAAGGAAGGTCTGCATGCTTCCCGATCTGAACCAGGTCGGTAGAAACTCCGATATCCTGCTTCAATGATTTGTTGTAATACCATCCGCCTATCACACCTATAGAACCTGTTATCGTAGTCGGGGCAGCAAGTATTTCATCGCCGTACATAGAGAGCCAGTATCCCCCCGAGCCTGCCACATAACCCTGTGAGACAATCACAGGTTTTTTCTTTTTGCATTCCTTTATTGCTTCCGCCACTATATCCGAAGCCATACCGTCGCCTCCGGGTGAATCGACTCTGAAGACAACCGCTTTAACATTCTGATCATTGGCTATCGACTCAACAACTTTAACCAGACTCCTTGCTTTTATCCCATCATCCATTGCACAGACACCTATTGCATATATTACGGCAATCTCAGGTTTACGGCCCCAGTAGTTATCATCGGGAAGCTGGAACTCCGCCAGTGACCGGGGTGAAACAAGTGTTTTTCTTTCACCTTCAAAACCGGCAATAATATCGTTTATATTTTCCCACCTTGCCAGAGTATCAACGAGGTTATTCTTCAAAGCTGCCGATGGTAGGAAGAGAGCGGTTTCATTAACAAGAGTGTCGAATTCATCAGGAGAAATATGCCGGCTCCTGCAAATGCCGTCCTTCGTAACTTTGTAATAAGCATCAATGATGGCCTTCCATTGAATACTGTCAGCCTCGCTCATACTGGTACGTGAAAAAGTTTCCTCTGCAGATTTATATTTGAAATATCTAAGCTCGGTAAAGCCTATGCCGAGTTTCTCCAGCAGATTCGTGTAATACTGGCGTCCCCATACATACCCTTCAAGGGTTACTGTACCCTGGGGATTCATAATTATCCTGTCGGCTATCGAAGCAAGATAGTAGCCGTCTATATTAGTCCGGTCCAGGTATATAATTACCTGTTTTCCTTTTTTCTTAAACGCGTCAAGTTTATCCCTCAGCTCCCAGATCATTTCCCTGTTGATTTCCATACCCGACAGGTTAAGTACAATACCAGCAACAGAGTTATCATTACCTGCAGCATCGAGATCCTTAAGTGTGTTATATAGTGTGTTTGAATTATCAAAGAGTTTATATCTTTGATATTTCATACCTCCCGTCAAATCAAGATTCACAATGTCTTTTTTAGTTTCCAGTTCATGCATGATATTCCTGTCGTACGAGCCGACCCTGATCCCGTAAACATTGTACCCGTATTTTCCCTCTTTGGAAAAACGGCTTTCACTGGATAGACCAAGCCTGCCGAAACTTAATCCTACTCCAACATTAAAAAAATGATCAGAGAAATATCTTCCTGAAAACCTTAAACCGGGCAGCGGTTCAACAACAGCACCGGTACTCCATCTCAGATCACCGGGAAGCTTACCATTTCCGAAGGCATAATCAGCGAACAGAGTAAGCAATTCATTCCCCGCTGGCCTTACTGCAAGATCGAGGACACCCTCATTATTATTTACCGCAGAAAGGTTGCCTATAAGTCCGAATGAAATATATTTCAGAGGCCTGTATATCGAACCGATGGTGAAGAAGTTAGAATGATTAAATGCATTCAGATTGCCCGAGGACCAGCTGTAGCCGAAACCAAGGCTG
Source organism: Ignavibacteriaceae bacterium (assembly GCA_035260565.1). Taxonomy (GTDB): domain Bacteria; phylum Bacteroidota; class Ignavibacteria; order Ignavibacteriales; family Ignavibacteriaceae; genus DATFVA01. The sequence goes on from DATFVA010000232.1 coordinate 6,945, forward strand.
AAGGTCTCTGTCCCGAATCCTGTTGATATTTTATAATCCGTTACGGAAAAAGAATCTATTTTCGTATTTACAAAGCCGAAACCAAGGTGAGGAAAGGAGGTGAATATTCCATAATGATTAAAGTCGTTCCATCTCCCTCTTTCATCGCTGAAAGCAAAGTACAGATCCGGCTGTTCAACCATCGATAAAAGAGCAGGGTTTACATAACCGGATAGTCCGTATTTGTATGCGCCCGGAGATGCTATCCCGAATTCATCCTGGGAGTAATATGAAGGTGACTGAGACTGACATAAAGCCGAAAAAGAGAAAACTACTATGAACACACTCAAAGTAAAAAACTTTTTCATTGCAACCTCTGTTTATTCCTCACCTGAAAAGTATGAAGAATTTCAGATACATAAAATTCAGAGGATAAATAGTTCACTGTATGCGATGGTTTCATTTGAAAACGTGTATTTATTTCATCTCCATTTTGCTATTTTTAATTACCTAAATGAATTTTTTTAATAAATGATAGAAATACACGATCTGCATAAAAGCTTCGGAAGCAAAGAAGTGCTTACCGGAGTGAACCTGAATATTAACAATGGGAAAACCACTGTTATTATAGGCAGAAGCGGATGCGGTAAAAGCGTCCTTATAAAGCATATAGTAGGTCTTCTTCAGCCTGATTCTGGATGGGTTAAAGTAGAGGGTGAAATTGTTTCGGAATTGAAGGAAAAAGAACTTTACGAACTAAGAAAAATGTTCGGGTTTCTGTTCCAGGGGGCAGCCTTATTTGATTCCCTTACTGTTGAGGAAAACGTTGCCCTTCCTCTTGTAGAGTCCCAAAACAGTTATACAAAAACAGAAATTGAAAATATAGTTAAAGAGAAGCTTGATCTTGTAGGACTGAAGGATATATATAAATTAAAACCCGCAGAACTTTCGGGGGGAATGAAAAAAAGAGTAGGACTTGCAAGAGCGCTTGTTACCAATCCCGAGTACATTCTTTATGATGAACCTACCACCGGCTTAGATCCTATTATGTCTGATTCAATCGATATATTGATAAAGGAACTGAGCGGGAAGCTCAGCGTTACATCTGTTGTAGTCACCCACGATCTTTACAGCGTCAAGAATGTGGCCGACCAGGTAGCTATGATGCACGAGGGGAAAATTCATTTTGAGGGAAGTCCTTCCGATCTGCTGAATTCGAATGATTCCGCCGTTATTGACTTTATAAAAAGAGCGGGCGGATAATCCCTAAATCTCATATTTTAAATCACAAACTTCATCTCCCCTTTTGTTTAGATTTCTCCCCGGTAATCATTCGGGTTAATGATATGAAACTGATGATAATTAAGAATTCCGGTTCTGCAGTATCATTGTTGGAGGTGACAGGAAAGATATTCGGAACGGAGCGATATGAAGACTGCAGCAGCGCAGCTGCATTGAAAATTCTGAACAGAGAACACCCTGTCTTTGTTTCTTTGAAATTAAAAGAACCCGTAAACGGTGATAATGACATGATGGCAATGCTTAGTTCAATAGATGTGAATACCCGTTTACGGGTTTCTATTTTTAATACAGAATATATCAAAGAATTTTTGATTTCATCTTTTGGAAGAATAAGAAATTTTATCGTACCAGGCAGAAATACACAAAACCTCGATATACCCTGACTCTTCATCCTTTAAAAGTAAATAAAGCTGACAGTCTTTTGGATTGTCAGCTTTTTTAATTTTATTTTATTCATATACATTTCAATTTTTTGAGAAAATGACCGATTTAAATTCTATTATCCAGGTAATTCAGCTTATGCTTGCGCCGGGGTTAATGATCTCAGCGTGCGGACTTCTTCTTCTGGGGATGAACAATAAATATTCTCTTGTAGTTAACCGCATCAGACTGCTGAATGAAGAACGGCGACGGGTACTGGGCAAAGCCATTGAACGTGATTTCAGCTATGAGGAAAATGTGAGACTGGAAAGTATATCACTCCAGATCGGGAAGCTTACTCTCCGGGTTAAGCTGGTCCGGAACGCCGTACTTTCCTACACTATAGCCGTAGCACTTTTCGTTATAACCTCACTTTTAATAGGGATCCAGTTTTTCGCATTATTAGATCTGAATATCCTGATTATAATTATATTCCTTATAGGGATGGTTTCAGTTTTATTCGGGGTATTATATGCGGCGTACGAAACAAAAGAAGGTTATAATATAATCCAGCTCGAAGTTAAAATTGACTAATAACATTTTAAGGTAAATGAGCGAAGGAAAATTATATAACCAGGATGAACTTCTCCGGCCGGGGAATATGATCCGGCTATATGCAAGCGGCGCCTTTCCTATGGCCGACGAAAAGACTGATAAGATCAACTGGTATATGCCTGAAATCAGAACAATAATTCCACTTGATAATTTTAACTTCCCCCGTACACTGAGAAAATTTCTGGAGAAGAGTGAATTTGAGACAAAGTACGACACTAACTTCGTAAAAGTGGTGGAAGGGTGTGCCGATAGGGAATCGACATGGATTTCAGATAAACTCATTGAAGCATATCTGAGGCTTAAAAAGTTAGGCTATATCCATACTGTAGAGACATGGGAAAATGGCAGGTTGGTCGGCGGACTTTACGGCGTAACATTCAGAGGTGCCTTCTTCGGAGAATCTATGTTTTCAAGGAAACCACAGGCGTCCAAATCTGCCCTGGTAAATCTTTTATATCATCTGAAAGAAAAAGACTTTGTTATGCTTGATGTCCAATTTATGACTGACCACCTTAAAATGTTCGGCGCCGTCGAAATAAGTATGGAGAAATATAATGAGCTCCTTTACTCATCTTATGTGAGAGGGTGTGAGTTTTGATTTAGATTATTTCAGCAATACAAGCTTCCTGGTTCCGGAATAATCTCCTGCTGTCAATCTGTATATATAAACACCGCTGGGAAGGCTGCTTCCATCAAATTTTACCTCATATTCTCCTGCAGGCTTTTGATCATTAACGAGTGTTAAAACTTCATTTCCTAGAATATCATACACCTTTAAAAGTACGGGATATTTCTCTGATGCACTTACTGCATCGGGAATAGAATATTTAATTATAGTAACAGGATTAAAGGGGTTCGGGTAATTCTGCTTAAGACTAAACGCAAGAGGACTCACAACTTCCGCATCCACTTCTTTACTGAATTTATAACTTCCATCAAAGTCTATCTGCTTTAAACGGTAACTATATTTTCCAGAACTAACTTCTTTGTCCGTAAATATATAAGTATGAGTTATGGCTGAAGTACTATTGCCCTGTACATATCCAAGCATTTTCCATCCTGATCCCTGATCTCCGGAAATTAATCTCTGAACTTCAAACCCTTTGTTATTTGTTTCAGTTGCCGTTGCCCATTCAAGTCTGATATTATTTTTGACGGCTCCGGCGGACAAATATTTTAATTCAACGGGTATAATATCAGGGACATAGGCAGTAGCTTCATTCCCTCCAATACTTGTGAAAGAAATTTCCGGACAAGGATAGATGGAAGTGATTCTATAAGTATAAGTATTATTCGGCTGAACCTGATAATCAGAATAACTGAGAGAATCGCAAACAATTGCCACAGTATTATAGATTGAAGTATCCCGGGGTAATCCTGTTTTCCGCTGCACTCTGTATCCAAAGTCATAACCCGGATTATATGCTTCAGTCCAGCTAAGA
>DATFVA010000233.1:0-12581 GCA_035260565.1 Ignavibacteriaceae bacterium
AATATATGGTTCTGGGGAAATTTGTGGATTTATAATGGAGAGCCTGATACTGACACTAATACTGTTCTACCGATTAAATTAGGATACCTTAGCAGAGCTGTTTCGATTAGCATGGTTAATGTATTCATTTTCTTATTAACAGAGGATGGAGACGTCTGGAATATGAAGCTTGATCGGTATACACCCACAATAGTCTCGGGACTAGAAAAACTTGATGGAATATCAAAAATTACCTTTTTAAATAAAAATTATGCTCTGACCAAAGAAGGAAAAATTTATGACTTATTATCAAAAAAAATTATTCAGGATGGTCAGTATAATTTTATTTCCATTTCGGGGATGGACGGACGTCATACTATTGTCTTAAAGGATGATGGAACTGTATGGGCCTGGGGTCATAACGATCTGGGGCAATTAGGCAATGGAACATTTGAGGATAGTTCTATTCATATGAGAGTTTTAAATCTAACAAACATTATCTCAATCTCTGCAAATTTTGATTATAACTTAGCATTAAGAAATGATGGGACAGTTTGGTTTTGGGGTTTCACCCCAAGGGAAGATAACCTATATAGTCAAAATATACCAGTTCTACTCTCAAATTTGGAGAATGTAGTACTTATAAATGCATCTGAGAATAATCTTGTAATGAAATCAGATGGGAGCTATTGGACATTTTCTGCAGCAGAAAGAATACCCAGGAGGGTATTGTTCTAGTTGTAAAGGGGGGTATGGTATAAACCATTGCCGGCAGTGATGTAGAGTTCCCGGCCGGAAGGGGTGAAGGTTAGGTTTGAGGGTACTTCGGGAAGTTTAAGGAAATCGATCAGTTCGCCTTCAGGAGAGTAAACTCTTATCTGCGGATTTACCTCATCCCTTACAGCTATAAAAAGATTTCCATTGCTGTCTGTTTTGATTCCATCGGGGCCGGCATCTTCATTGAAATTAATAAGCACTCTGCTAAAGACGGCACTATCATTTGAAGATATTTCGCATTTGTAAACAGCCGCAGCCGGCTTATGATTTTCATCCCCCTCATAATTACAGCCGACATAGAGAGTTTTTTCATCAGGTGAAAGAGCAATACCATTAGGCATTGGAATATCTGAAATCATCAGTTTAACATTATTATCACCGTCTATTCTATAGACTCCCATAACCGGCTGATCGATACTTTCGTGACCGGTGTATCTTGGATCAGTAAAGTATATTCTCCCCTTTTTATCTAGAGATAAATCATTCGGCGAGTTGAAAGATTTGCCGTTAAAAAGCCCTGCTATTATTTTGCTTTTACCTGTATGCATATCCGTACGTGTAATCATTCTGCCGCCAAAGTCCGCTCCTTCACACACCACCATATTCCCGTCTTTGTTGAATGCTATTCCATTAGACATGCCGCTCGGCGACCGGAACACTACGGTAGTATCTTTTACCGGATCATATTTCCAGATTATTCCTGCCGCCATATCGGTTTCATCGGTGAAAGTCTGATCGCTGAAATAAATACAGTCGTCGCTTCCGTATGCCGGGCCTTCGGTAAAAAAACCTCCGTCAAATACTTTTTGGGGTTTTTGATTCAAAGGGAATACTTTACCTGTCTGGGCAAGTATATTAATTGCTGTAAAAAGAAAGAGTATTATAAGCGCCGTTTTCATATATACCTTTAAAATAAAAAATCCTGCCCGTAATATAGGCAGGATCAGAATTATTATTAACAGTTGAGAATTTCATAAACCCTGCTTATGCGGGAGGTGAAGTTCCTGATACGATTACCGAATTCTTTCTCCGTTCTTAAGAAATGGTTCCGCCAGCCCTTTTAGCGAACCGTCTGCTTCATAAATAGGTTCAGGTGAAAACTGGATAGCGTATGCCCGGCGCATTTTATTTGTTTTGTTAGCACCTGACCTGTGGAAAGTTGTGCTCGAAAAAACAACAATTGAACCGGCCGGACAGTTAGCAGGGACGCCTTTTTCAGGACCGAAATAACCTTCCCTGTCATTAGAGCCAGGCACAGGTTTATGTTCAATCTTGTCTTTTGTTCCTGCAAGAGAATAAGGAAGGAGGTAAACTGTTCCATTCTCTTCATTCACATCATCAAGCGGTATCCAGGCATTAACATAATATTTATGCTGGTAATCAACGTAACCGGAATCCTGGTGCCAGGTGAATTCAGCACCTTTTTGATCTGTTCCTTTCACAACGAACTGCTCCCAGAAAAGGAATGCCTGATCTCCAATGGTTGCCCTGCATATCTCAGCCATCAGGTCGCTGAAAATAAACTTGCCCAGTTCAGGATGATCTTTAAATGCAAGGAAAACAAAGTAACGGCTATTCTTTCTGCTCAGGTTCAGTATGTCGGTGCCCAGACTATCCATCTCACTGTTTTGCTGTTCAATCAGCTCGACACATTTCTTCCTAACAGTCACCAGCTGCTGCTCTGGAATCACATTCTCAAGGATAAAAAATCCATCTTCCCTGTATTTCTTTTTCTGCTCCTCTGTTATCCTGAAGCCGGTCAGTGTGCTCATTTATCCTCCTTAGTTTAGTTTAAACTTTTTCCAGCTTTGTTATTCTTCCGCCTTTAATCCACTCGACAATGTACAGGTTATCATCATTGTCGACTGCCAGATCATGGGGACTATTAAACTTTCCCGGTTCTATTAATTTCTTAGGATGATCCGGCCATCCGGGCACCTCACAAACCTGCTCATTTTGCCCGAGGTAAGTAATCAGCTTATCATTTTCATCAAGTATAGCCAATCGTGCACAAAGCTCCGGGACATAAAGCAAGCCGTCTTTCACAACTCCCCCGCATGGACATCCTAAAATGTCATCACCAAATGACCGTTTGAAATTCCCATCGGGGTCAAAAACCTGGAACCTTTTATTAGCCCTGTCGGCAACATACAATTCAGGTTCAGATTTTCTGTAATCAAAAAAGACTGAATGAGGACAATCAAATACACCTGCGGTACCTTTTTCCCCGTTAATGCTTTTTAGATAGATCCCTTCATTATTATACTGATGAACATAATTCGAACCATATCCATCAGTTAACCATATATCTCCGTTCCCGCCGAATCTTTCCTCAAAAACAGCTATCCAGGTGGGAGAGTATCCCTTGTCAATATAAATGTTAAGGTTCGGCTTTTTAATCAGAAGGATTTCCTCCCCAGATAAAGTAGTTTTGATAACTTCACCGGAATATTGATCAGTAAGCCAGAGGAATTCAATTCCATCCTCTTCAGTCAATGTTAAACCGTGCGCGCCTCCGAACCTGCTGCCCCAGCCGTTAATAAGTTTACCGGAAGAATCGTACACCAATACAGCAGGATCCGCCTGGTTGAATATTATTATATTTCCTGTTTTAGAAATTACTATGCCGTGAGTTCTGCCGTTTGCCTCTAAGCTTTCTGTTCCGGGTATTTTTGCCCAGTCTTCTATCCATTCATATTTATAGTTATCTGTTCCTATTATCATATCATAATCAGATTAATTATTAATAAATAGTCTTCTCTGTTTCAAAATCAAAGAAGTGCAGTTTATTTGTGTCGAATAATAATTCCTTCATTTTCCCCGCTTCCGGGATTTCTCTCGCAGGAATCCGTGCAACGAATTGTTCATTATCAAAATTAAAATAGAGCAGTATCTCATTCCCCATCGGTTCTACCACTTCGAGATTTACGGTTACAGGACTATAATACGATTCATTCTTAGTAATAGACGAATCATAAATATCTTCAGGACGAATCCCAAGCCATATATTTTTGTTTCTGTAACTCTCGAGCTTTTCAGAATAATCAGTGCCGAGGTTAAGATTAATACTGTTATCAATGCTCTGAAATTTTAATTCACCGTTTTCAGATATCTTCCCCTTTATAAAATTCATGGATGGGCTTCCTATAAATCCTGCGACAAATTTGTTTGCCGGCTTGTTATAAAGATTCAAAGGAGTATCAACCTGGTGAACGATGCCGTCCTTCATTATGACGATCCTGTCACCCATCGTCATAGCTTCTGTCTGGTCGTGAGTAACATAAACCATCGTTGCATTCAGCTTCTGATGGAGCTTTGAAATCTCAGTCCTCATCTGAACTCTCAATTTTGCATCAAGGTTGCTGAGCGGCTCATCAAAGAGAAAAACCTTCGGCTTTCTTACGATTGCCCTGCCTACAGCAACTCTCTGCCGTTGTCCTCCCGACAGAGCTTTAGGTTTCCGTTCGAGATATTCCTCAAGTCCCAGAATCCTCGCTGCATCGTTTACCCTTTCCTTAATTTCCGCTTTAGGGAATTTCCTGAGTTTAAGACCAAAAGCCATATTCTCATAAACACTCATATGCGGATAAAGCGCATAATTCTGAAATACCATCGCTATATCCCTGTCCTTAGGCGACACATCATTCACTTTTTTGCCGTCAATAAACATTTCTCCTTCCGTTACCTCTTCGAGTCCGGCAATCATTCTTAAAGTTGTTGATTTCCCGCACCCGGAGGGTCCGACAAGCACTACAAACTCCTTATCATGAATCTCTATATTTACATCATCTACAGCTTTATTTCCACCATCGTAGATCTTGGTCACATTTTTCAATATTACTTCAGCCATGATACCACCGCCTATATTTCTTTTTATTTATTAACCGTTGAGAGTAGTCTATTTGATTTCTCTGCTGCTTCATTAAGCGCAGCGCCGGGACCTACATTTCCAAGTATTGCATTCTCTACTGCTTCAGCAATATTCTGATTTATTTCTACCCGGAAAAAATCAATCGGCGCCCTTGCCTGACTGATTGCAATCTGATCGACAAAAGCTTTCATGGCAGGATCGCCATCAAGATATTTTTTGTACCCGGGCAGATCAAGCACCGATTTTCTGACCGGGAGATAACCCGACTCTTCAGAAAACATTGCCTGGTTCTCAGGTTCCAATATCCATTTGACAAACGCCCATGTTTCATCCGGATGCATGCTTTGTTTAAAAATTGCGAGGTGTTCACCAGCCATATAAGTTGCCCTCTTAACGGGTCCTGCGGGAAGATAAGTAACACCCCATTCAAAATTTTTAATTTCTCTGAACTCGGGTAAATCCCACGGACCATCCATTATCATTGCAATAGTATTTGATATGAATCCAAGGTCGTGTGTTAATGTAAAGTTTTTGAAATTTTCCATATTGAAAATTTTCTTCCAGTATGAAAGTGCCTGAACACCCGCATCACTATTAAACAATACCGCTGTCTGACCGGTATTTATCTCTTCTCCACCGGCCTGCCACAGAAAAGGCGTCCACTGAAGTACCATCCATATACTCAAAGGACCTGATGCCGGGAAAGCGGGAATATAAAATCCGTACTGATCGGTTTTACCATCACCGTTTTTATCTTTTGTCAGTTTCATAGCGTAATCGTAAAGTTCATCCCAATTCTGAGGAGGTTTATCAGGATCAATCCCTGCTTCCTTAAATTTTGTTTTATTATAAATAAGGGCAAGGGTTGTTGCTTCCATCGGCATCGCATAAAGAGTATCTCTCCATTTTGCTGACTGCAATGACTGGGGAAAAATATCATCCATTTCTTCTTTACTTAACCCGTTTTTGCCTGAAATAAAATGATCCATCTTATAGATAGCATCAGCTTCAACCAGTTTATTCAGGAAATCACTGTGTATCCATGAAACATCGGGGGCGGTATTGCTCTGGATCGCTGTTACAAGCTTCTGTACCAGCGGATCACCGCTTGGAACATACTGTGCATTTATATGGATGCCGGGATGTTCTTTTTCATATTTGGCGATTAGGCTGTTAAGTGCAGGGATTGTACGCGAGACAAAACTATGCCAGAAATTTATGGTTATTACTCCGGAATTGTCTTTAGAATTATCTCCGCACCCGTTAAAAATAAGGATCAGGACTATGAGTGCGGCTAATATCTTTTTCATAATGCTGCTATCATTTAAAGACTGAAAAATATTTCTTAAAGAACTGCTCCGGATTTACACGGACAGCAACCCGATGTTTTCCGTTATTTGAAGGATTCCACTTCGTTAATCCCTGCTTATTCTTTTCAGTCATTTCTATCTCGACTGTTCCTTTTTCAAATCCGCACACAGATCTATCGAAGACTGTAACAGCAGCGAGAGGATCATGGAACGTAACAGTATTCCATTTTGTGAAAAACTCCTTCGAAAAATCAAGGACAGGTTCCAGAAGTTTATGAGAAGAGAATCTTTCTTTGAATTCCGAAGGATTCATAGTAACGCGGGAAGTTACGTCGAGGCCGACTGATTTATGCATTTTCAGTTCAGCATTATATACGATCGACGAAGCATGATAATCTCCCATAGCATTCCATTCGGTTTCAGGATAACCGGGTGCAGTTCTGAGAAAGTTGCCGCACATAGAAACCATTCCTTTGAGAAGCGAAGGGATCTCCGGATCAACAGAAAATAACAGCCCGATATTTGTCAATGGTGCAATCGTTAAAAGAATTATCTCACCCGGATATTTTCTAACCGTCTTTCTCAAAAATTCGACTGCCTCACCTTGAGGGAATTCTTTTTGATGAGGATACTTCTTTAAGGATTTAGCCTGCCCGGCCTTTAACTGGAGCTGTGGAATCAGCAGAGGATCAGCAGCGCCGGGGTAGACAGGAATATTCTTTCCCGCTATCCTGCATAATGCACTCGCAAGCATAGCACGCTTAACAGGCTCACCTGTCACCGTAGTTATCCCAAGAAGTTCACAATCAGGATTTGCAAGAAGATACGCAAGGCAAACTGCATCATCAATATCGGTTCCGATATCAGTATCAAGTAATATTTTTACAGGCATCTATTGTTTAATTATTTTTGAAATTTCTTTTATAAAATCGGGGTTGGTTCCGCAGCATCCCCCGATAAAGTCAGCCCCGGAATCAAGAAGTTCAATAACATACTCTGCAAATTCTTCTGCTGAAGTATTATAAACGGTTTGATTATCCTGAAGTTCAGGCAGCCCGGCATTAGGTTTTATCCAGAGAGGAAGAGTAGTGGATGCTTTAAGTCTTTTACATATATTTACAAATCCTTCAATACCCTGGCCGCAGTTGGCCCCAATGGCATCTGCCCCTTCTTTTGTTAATTCTTCGGCCACCTCTTCAGGCGTGTGTCCCATAAATGTAAACTCTTTATTTTTCCCTGAATCAAAAGCCATAGAAACAATGACCGGGAGGCCGGTTTCTTTTGCAGCCTTTAAAGCAATTTTTGCTTCAGCAAGATCTGACATTGTCTCAATTATAATACCATCGGCGCCTGCATCTTTGATTGCATCAGCCTGCTCCTTAAATACTTCATAAAGCTGTTCTTCCGATACATCCCCCGTCATCAGTACCTTACCGGAGGGACCGACAGACGCGAACACATAAGCTTTTTCACCTCCGGCACGTTTTGATATTTCAACTCCGGCCGTATTTATTTCCGTTACTTTATCCTCAAGCCCGAAGCCTTCCAGGGCGATCCTGTTGCTTCTGAAGGTATTGGTGAGAATTATGCTGCTGCCGGCGTTAACGTAGGATTCAGCAACTTCCTGTACCTTCCCGGGGTGGGTAAGGTTCCATGAGTCGGGACATTCATTAAGTCCAAGCCCCTTCTCCTGAAGCTGCGTTCCCCAGGAACCATCTGTAACTACCGGACCCTTGCTCAACAATTCTTCTATAATTTTCTTCATTCTTTATTTTCTTTCAGCGTTAATCCCATAATTCCCGAAGTGGATTTTTCGGGAAGCATAATATGCGAATCTGTCAGCTTTACTCCTATGTATTTTTCAGGCGTCAGCAGACTGAATATTTTTGTCTGATCCGATACATTCCAATCACCGTAGCCGGGAGACAATCTCTTATACTCGTAATCCTTATCTGTGTTCTCATCATTCATATATCTGTTCAGATCATTTGCAACCATTTCAGCAGCACCTGCACCAATACCATTAAGCAGGTAGGCATCGAACATTTCTCCTTTTTCCATCATAGTTTTAACCTCATTGTCTATCCCGGGTCCTATTGTGACAATATAAACTATTACACTTTTGCTCAGCATTTCCCACGGATTTATTTCTTTACTTTGATTAAAGGAGGAATGGCTGCTGAAAATCCTGAGCTTTTTATTATTGAAATGAATGCTGGTTCCTGCCACACCCAGACCTTCAGCTCCGGGAATTGTTTCTATGTATTTGAAAAGGACCTTAGGAGTGATAAGAGTGATGAAGGTGTCAAGCAGGAAAAGTAATTTCTCAAGAACATGCTTTCCTGCATCGGAACCTGAAAGCGGGTTAAATTTCAAGCTGGCTCCAACCTCTTTATAAAAATATCTGTATGTTTCAAAATCCTTTAATATTTCGATAAAGTAATCATCGGAATGCTGCGATGAGTCATTTTTTCCAAAGCGTTTAAGAAGGGATGAGTATTGCAGCAGCAGGTCTTTTTGTATAGCGTTTAAGGTCTGACCGGAACCGCCGTGTTTAAGAATACTAGCGATCTTATTAAAAAGCATCCGGCTGTTGACCAGTTCTTTTGTAAGCTGAATATAATCGTGCGGATTTACGCGGTAAATAAACCCATCGCCGAGGAAAAGATCATTTTCTTTTTTATCGAGTATAACTGTGTTCAACGGCCTGTGTTATATTATTAAAAGAATGTTTCAATGAAGGATAAAGGTCAGTGTATATTTTATAATATTCTTCGTAAACAGGGAGGTTCTTTTTCAGGGGAGCGGTTATTTCTTTTTTAAGAATACACTGCCCGCAGGCCTCTTCAACAGTACTAAAATATCCTGCTGCAACGGCAGCAAGCAGGGCGGCACCGTAAGGAGCGCCTTCAGTTGAATTCAAGGTTACGAGTTCAATGTTAAAGACATCGGCAAGTATCTGTTTCCAAAGTTTGCTTTTTGCCCCTCCCCCCGAGATTCTTATCTCTTTTATATCCACACCAATATTGCTTATCAGGCTGAGACAATCCTTAAGACTATATGCCACACCTTCCAGTACGGACCTTATGAAATGATCCTTATTGTGTCTCACTGAAATCCCGGTAAACGTACCTTTGGCATTGGGATCGGGATAAGGAGTTCTTTCGCCGCTCAGGTAAGGCAGAAAGATCAGTCCTTCGCTCCCTGCCGGCACTTCATCTGCTTTACGGGTTAGAATATTATAAATATCCGATTTAAGTTTATGGGCTTCTTCAATTTCAGATTCACAGAATGTATCCCTGAACCACCTGAGCGAGCCCGCAGCAGAAAGTGTAACTCCCATAACATGCCAGGTTCCGGTTGAAGCATGACAGAATGAATGAAGCCTGCCCTGAGGTTCAATAGTCAGCTTATCAGTATGTGCAAATACCACTCCGGACGTTCCAAGCACCACCGATGCGATACCATTTTTAATTGTTCCTGTTCCGATACCTCCGGCTGCCTGGTCGCCTGCGCCGGCTGCTACAGGTGTACCGGCTTTAAGGCCGGTTAAATGAGCAGCCTTCTTTGAAAGTTTTCCTGTTATTGCAGTCGATTCAAATACCGGGGGAAGCCAGCTTCGCGGAATATCAAGCTTAGAGAGAATTAAGTCCGACCAATCTCTTTTATTGACATCGAGCAAAGAAGTTCCCGAAGCATCGGATACATCCATTGCAAATTCCCCGGTGAGACAGAAGCGGATATAATCTTTAGGAAGGAGAATATGTTGAGCCTTTTCATATACAGCTTTTTCATATTTCCTCACCCAGATTATTTTCGGAGCTGTGAATCCGGGCAGGACAGCATTGCCGGTTATCTTAAGTAAATTTTCAAATCCAATCTTTGAGGTTATTTCCTCGCATTCACCGGAAGTTCTTTGGTCATTCCACATTATACAGGGGCGAAGCACTTTTCCTTCTTTATCAAGCAGAACCAGGCCGTGCATCTGTCCTGTTAGCCCTATCCCCTTTATCTGACCAGGCTCTATACCGCCGGCAATAATATTTTTAAAACTAGTCTGCACTGCTTTCCACCAATCTTCCGGATTTTGTTCAGACCATAGCGGTTTCGGATTAAACATAGAATAGCCGGAGGAAGCTGTTGCGGCAGCTTTTCCTGATTCATTTACCAGAATTGCCTTAGCTCCGGTTGTTCCTACATCAAGTCCAAGGAAATAATTCATTTCTCAATATCTTCTTTTAGTAAGTGAAATGAGTCTTTCTCAGAATATTTACTTACCCACAGAACGAGCCTTTGTCCTAGTCTCCGGCATGCATCCCGGGCTTTTTCATCCCTGGGCTCTCCCACTGCAACTGCGCCATAATGCAGGGTATATCCGTCAGCGACATAATCCGTAGCACCAAAGACAAGAAACCCGTAATTCATTAAAACTGTCAGGATTGACAGACAGGTAAGCTCTGCACCTCCGCCCCATCCTCCCTGGGAAGAAAAAGCACATCCTATTTTACCGTCGATTTTTCCCCAGAGATCGTTACAGGTTTCATCCCAGAACTTTTTCATCTTCCAGGAAATTATTCCCATATTAGTAGGGGTCCCTACCGCTATTCCATCGCACCAGGATATGTCCTCTTTCCCGGCCTCATCCACACTTTTTAATCTCAGCTTAACATCATCAGATCCTCTTATTCCCTCAGCAACAAACTCAGCCATCTTTTTCGTATTACCGGATGCTGAATCATACAGAACTAAAATATTGTTCATTTAATTTTCCCCAATAAATTAATGCCAGTTATACTTATAAGGACCAAAATCTGCGTCATAAAAAGACAGCACATAATCACCGGGTTTTGAAACTTCATCAAGTCTCCGGTTATCTTCCTCATCCAGTGTTACTTCTACCGCTTTGATATTATCATCCAGCTGTTCAAGGTTTCTGGGACCAATAATAGCACTCGTGACTGCAGGTTTCTGAATCACCCAGGCAAGGCTCAATTGAGCGGGTGTGCATCCTTTTTCTTCCGCTATTTTTTGAACGGTTTCCACCACATCAAAAGCTTTATCATTGAACTGCCGGGTACTCCAGAACTGATCGTTCTTAAACCTGGTGTTTTCCGGCCTCTCTTCATTTCTTTTATACTTTCCGGTCAAAAATCCACCGGCCAGGGGCGACCAGGGTAATATTGCCATACCGTAGTTCTGAGCTGCCGGTAAGAGTTCTCTTTCTATCCTTCTATCCAGCAGGTGATAAGGCGGCTGTTCAGAAATAAACCTGTTTAACCCCAGTTCTTTTGATACCCACAGTGATTCAACTACCTGCCATGCCCCGAAAGTGCTTGTGCCAATATAACGCACCTTGCCGGAGCTTATAAGATCATCGAGTGCTCTCAGGGTCTCATCAATTGGAATATCCGCCTGAGGACGATGCACCTGGTAAAGATCAATATGGTCTGTCTGAAGCCGCTTTAATGAAGCTTCACATTGTTCAATTATATGTCTCCTGCTGTTGCCCATTGCATTGGGATCCTCATCGTTCATTTTACCATGCACTTTTGTGGCTAAGACAATCTGCTTCCGTTTTCCGTTCTTCTTGAGGGCTTTACCGGTATATGTCTCGCTGACACCCCGCTGATACACATTTGCAGTATCTATAAAATTTATGCCCGAGTCAATTGCTTTATCAACTAATTGAGATGATAAATTCTCATCAGCTCTTCTTCCGAACATCATACAGCCAAGGCAAATGCTGCTTACTTTAACACCTGTTCTTCCGAGGTTTCTATACTCCATCCTTGTTTTCCCTTCTGTACATATCCTTAAAATAATTTTCCATCTTATCTTTTTTAAATATATCAAAATACCAGTAAGGATAAATTCTCGGCGGCAGACTCACATCATCTAGTTCCTTCATTTCCTCCGGCGTAAGCTTCCAGCTGCCGGCTGCAATGTTATCAAGAAGCTGTTTTTTATTCCTGGCTCCAATAATTACAGAAGTAATACCGGGTTTATTCAGCGCATAATTAAGAGCGGTCTGACTCATTGTAACTTTTCTGTTCCTGGCTATCAGGTCAAGTTTATCAAGTATCAGGTCACCCTTATCAACATCATAAGGAAGATGCTGACCAGGACCCTTAAGCCTGGTATCTTCGGGCCATTTTTTGAGATTCCTGTATTTTCCCGAAAGTATTCCGCCATGTAAAGGACTCCACACAATTATGCCGATTCCCTGATCAAGGCAGGCAGGAACGCATTCATACTCAAGGTCTCTTCCTATGATCGAATAGTAAGCCTGGAGGCTGATAATTTTTGCCAGGGTATTTTTCTCCGCTATAGACTGAAGCTTCATTATCTGCCATGCAAAAAAATTAGATATTCCGGCGTATCTAATCTTTCCTGATTTAACAAGTAAATCCAGAACCTCCATCGTTTCCTCAAGAGGAGTAGTAAAATCAAATGAATGCACCTGATATAGATCGATAAAGTCTGTTTTTAATCTCTTCAGGCTTTCTTCACAGGCCCTGATAAGATGAGCTTTAGAATGTCCCTCACCGTTAGGACCATCCCACATACGTCCCTCGCCTTTAGTGGCAACAATTACTTCGTGCCTTCTGGCTCCGAGAGCTTTTCCGAGCATAGTCTCCGATATC
>DATFVA010000234.1:0-4763 GCA_035260565.1 Ignavibacteriaceae bacterium
TTGAAGGAGCCGGGTTAATGATCCTGCTCGGAATTTATGGATCTATATATCTTGCACGGCCCGGAAAACACCCCGATTCAAAAGACAGGAATGACCCCTCTTCCATTAATGAAGAACCTCCTCAGGCTGCCGA
The DNA here is from genome assembly GCA_035260565.1 of Ignavibacteriaceae bacterium. GTDB lineage: Bacteria > Bacteroidota > Ignavibacteria > Ignavibacteriales > Ignavibacteriaceae > DATFVA01. Next base: position 134 of record DATFVA010000234.1, read on the forward strand.
AGATCCGATAGAACCTTTTTACAATATAAACCTGAAAGAATTGTACGAAAAATCTGAGGATGAGAAATGATCCTTCCAATAAATGCTTACCTCATTGTATCGGCAGTACTCTTCGGCATAGGTGTATATGCCATCCTCGCTCAAAGGACAGCAGTAATGGTTCTGATGGGGATAGAATTAATCCTGAATGCGGTTGGACTTAATATCGTTGTGTTCTGGCGTTATATACAGCCTGAAAATTACTCGGGGCAGATATTTACAATAATTATTATAACTATAGGTGCAATTGAGATGTCAGTAGGCCTGGCAATAATGATGCTGTTGTACCGGAACAGAAAGACTGTTCAGGTTGATAAGTACCAGGACTTAAAAGGATGATTCTGCTGCTTCTTATACCGTTACTGCCTTTAACGGCGGCTCTGGTTTTATCCTTTCCGCATAAATTCTTAAGGAATAAAGCGGGAATTATTTCCGCGCTATTTACCGGTGCATCATTAATACCAATCATTTTAATGAGCGGTGCTAAAGTTAAAACCGGAATAACCTGGTTCTCCACAGCAGGTTTTAATCTGACTTTTTCATTAACTGCAGGCGGGCTGGAATGGCTTTCTTCACTTATAGTCGCTTTAACAGGATTGACGATAACTATCTTCTCGGTTAAGTTTATCGAAGAAAGGCAGCAGTTTTTCTTCAGGGTGATGTCTTTTTTTATAGGATCAATGCTCACACTCGTTCTCTCCGATTCATTTATACTGACATTTATTTCATGGGAATTTGTGGGATTATCTTCATTCCTGCTGATCGGATTCTGGTTCAGGGAAACAGATGCAAAGGAGGCTTCACGCAAGGCTTTCCTGACGACGAGGATAGGCGACTTCGGGTTCCTGACGGCACTACTGCTGATCCTGGTGAATTATGGAACAACAGATATTACATCATTTCTGCACAATCTTCATGGAAGTCATACTCTTAGTCCTGTTCTGCTATCATTCCTTTTCCTTACTGCGGCACTCGGCAAAAGTGCACAGCTCCCGTTTACCTCCTGGCTTCCGGACGCAATGGCAGGGCCTGCTCCTGTTTCTGCATTAATACATTCAGCAACTATGGTTGCAGCAGGTGTATTTCTGCTCCTTAAACTATTCCCTTTATTTGAGGCTTCCCGAATTAGTCTCTCCTATATAACCTGGATTGGAGGCATCACAGCTTTAACTGCAGCGCTGGTTGCATCAACCAGATATGATATTAAGAGAATCCTTGCGTGGTCAACCATTTCCCAGCTGGGTGAAATGTATTTTGTTATAGGGCTTGGAGGTGCTATTGCGGCTGCATTTCACCTTGCAGTTCACGCCGTCTTCAAAGCAGGTTTATTTCTTACTGCGGGAGTAATAGGACATAAGGCAGGAACCAAAGATATCAGGGAACTCGGTAATCTACGGGAGTCTCTTCCGTATACTGCGGCAGCTTTTATTCTATGCGGACTTGCGCTATCGGGATTCCCACCTTTCGCCGGCTTCTGGAGCGAAGATGAAATTATGTCTGAAGCACTTAAGCATGGGGCAGCCTATTCTTCTTTCATGATAATCCTGATTTTTCTGGCGGGCGTTTATATCTCGAGGGCAGGAGCCTCGATTTTTGCCCGCTGGAATGGTAATAACAATTGGCAGTTATCGAAACCGGGAAAATCATTAATCTATCCAATGCTTTTCTTAGCCGGTTTGGCGATCATTGCAGGTTATATTCTTAAACTGAATATTGAATCACTTCTGAATTTCCGGCCATCCCCTTCTATAGGCTGGGGATGGCGAAGCGGTGCTATTGCAGCAAGTATTTCAGGATTGGTTTACGGTACCGTGAAGGTTTTGAAATCCGGACCTGTTCCTTCTTTTGGAAACCTGTTCTCCTACTTAGTCGAAGCAGTTAATATTTTTATCGTCGTTCCTGTAAGGATAATTCAATTTGCTTCCACAGTGGTCAAGTTATTTGAAAGAATACTTGATTCGGCAGCAAAAGGGCTCAGCGAATTAGTATTGTCCCTTGCTAAAATGGATGAGAGAACCGAACTTGCTTTTGACAGATCTGCACAGGGCTTATCGTCTTTCATTCTTAATTCAGCTGACGATATAGACAGAACTGAAATTGAAGAATTTTCAAAAAAGGCTGATGAGTTTGCTTTATCTTTCTCTGCTGCAGGAAAAGAACTCGGGAAGCTTCAATCAGGCAAAATATTTATCTATACCCTGATTCTTTTTTCGTGGATAATCATTACGGCTTTAATCGCAGGAGCAATATTTATTTTCTAAATTTTATAAATCTGATCCTGTTGCTGAGTTTAATTCACCATTATAATATTTATAAAGGTATATGTTAACAATAAATATTTTCCTCCCCTTATTTACGGGGTTCATTATCCTTTTATTTCCGAAAGCGAAGGGTAACGCTGTGCGGATAACCGCTCTATCGGGCACCCTTGCAACATTAATTCTTTCGGCTATCATCCTTGCAGGCTATGATAGTGCACGTGGAGGAATGCAATGGATAACAGATGTACCCTGGATTCCCTCAATAAATGCCGGTTATACAATAGGAGTTGATGGTTTATCATTACCGGTAATCCTTCTTACCGATATCCTGATGTTTTTGGTTATGCTTTATGTTGTAAAAGATCACGACAGGGCAAAAGAACATGCGTTTCTTTTTCTGCTTATGCATACAGGACTGCTGGGTCTTTTTTCTTCAATGGATCTCCTTCTGTTTTATCTGTTTTTTGAAGTTGGACTTGTCCCAATGTATTTCATAATCGGTATTTTCGGAAGTGATAGAAGAAAATATGCGGCAATGAAGTTTTTCCTTTACACGCGTGCGGGAAGTCTTGCAATGCTGATTTCATTTTTAGCTCTTTACCTTTCCGCTGATCCTCATACATTTTCTCTTCAAAAAATCATACAGGCTCATCCATTTGCAGGATCAATACAAACGGCAGGGTTCGTTATGCTCGGCCTGCTGATAGGGTTTGGAGTTAAACTGCCGACATTCCCTCTTCATAACTGGCTTCCTGATGCACACGTTGAAGCTCCTGCTGAAGGAAGCGTGATTCTGGCGGGTGTACAATTGAAAATGGGGGCTTATGGTATCCTGCGGGTAATGATCCCGGCTCTCCCTATGGCTGTATCGCATTATAATTTATGGCTGATACTGCTGGGAATATTCTCAATGGTTTATTCGGCACTTGCGGCTATGGCTCAGAATGATTTAAAAAGGTTAATAGCATACACTTCAATTAACCATATGGGTTATGTTATGACAGCTGCAGGAATATGGGGACTAACACAAAATGAAAACATAAAACAGCTTGCATTAAACGGGGCAGCATACCAGATTATCAGTCACGGCTTATTAACAGGCGGGATGTTCTTTATTGCAGGTATGCTACAGCATAAAGCCGGAACAAGGGATATCGACAGATTCGGAGGTCTTCTTGGTGTGGTACCCATATTCAGTGCATTGCTTGGAATATTAGCATTTGCTTCGCTGGGACTTCCGGGATTTTCGGGATTCATAGCCGAATTCCAGGTTATCGGTGCGTCAGTCGGTACGAATATCTGGGCTGCTATCGGTATAATATCAGGGCTTATTCTGATGACTGCATTATATCTAAAAATCGTCGTGACTATGATATTTGGAAAACCGCCGGATGATATCCCCGTAGTTTCTGAATTAAGCAGCAGAAATAATTTTATTATCGCAGCACTTATTTCAATCTCTTTATTTCTCGGAATCCTTCCGGGATATTTAACAGAGCTGATAGAGAGCGGTACAAAATTTTTAACAGCAATATTATAAGCCGATGAAACTCTGGGCAATAATACCCGAACTTATAATTGCAGGTTCTGCTCTTTCTTTTATTCCAATTGCAGGTTGGGTAAAGGGAAAAAATCAGCTCATCCCCTCTTACCTGACATTGATATCGTTATTGTTATCCCTCTGGTTTGCTTTCAGGATGCTGTCATGGCCGTCGTTTGATATTTTTAAGGGAACATATGCTATAGATAATTTTGGAACCGTATTCAAAATACTGATTCTCTCAGGTTCGGCAATTACTCAACTGCTGCTGCTATTCTATTTCAGGAAAAATTCCCATATAGCTCATGCTCCGATTGCATTGCTTTTCTCGACACTGGGCGCAATGTGTATCTCAGCTAGCCTGGACCTGAGTCTGATCGCACTTTTTCTTCAGATGATGAGTCTCGCCGGCTATATCCTTGTTGCCTTAATCAGGAAAGAAAACCTGGCAAATGAGGCAGCGCTTAAGTTTTTTATATTTGCTGCAGCAGCACTTGCCGCAATGACTTTCGGATTGACTTTCCTCTATGGTCTGACGGGAAGCCTTGATTTAAGGATTATAGGAATGATGCTGATGCACAGTAACAGTGTCTGGATTTTTATTTCCCTGATCCTGATCCTGATAGGGTACGGATTCGAAATAACTCTTGTCCCCTTTCACTTCTGGGCGCCTGATGTATATTCCGGTGCAACCGCTCCGGTTTCGGGTTTTCTATCTGTTGTTCCCAAAATAGCGGGGTTTGCAGGTCTTCTTCGTTTCCTTTTAACAGCGTACCAGAATAATTCAGCG
>DATFVA010000235.1:0-2763 GCA_035260565.1 Ignavibacteriaceae bacterium
ACCCACTGTGAAAGAACCTTAAAAAAATATAACAATAAATACATTAATCAAAAGCTATAGTCAAATTATTTATTGGTTACGATAAATTATCGTCGAATTAAAAGTTTATTCCAGCAACTGAGACTCACATCTTTGTACTATATCAACCATTGCAATGGTGCGGTTCAAATCCACACAGAGTTTGAGCTGAAATGGATTTACACTGATTGAAGTATTGGCAGCTATTAATTTATCATTTTTTGTAGTAACGCTTGCAAGATCATTTTATCTTTTTGCTGCTAAATTTATTAACTCTTTCAATTATAGATTTTAAAAAAATGAAGATGCTTATGAATTTATTAATAAATTGGACGGAGTACTGAAAGGATCCGGCGGATTCGAGATAATGATAATGAGATCAGCCATATTGAATTCTTTGGATCCATAAACTTTGTATTTCCTCACATGTTAATCAGACTAACAGGTTTTTTGTCTCAGCTGATCTTTCCCGATCATTGATGAAATAATTTCATTTTTTCTATTTTTTACGCTTCTTATACAAACCTTTGACAATTTTTTGACAATTCTCTCCTCATTTACCTCCACATTGATTCCAGTATTTGAAAAAATTATTTCAGAAGTAACATGGAGAGAGAAATGAAAAGATTTATTCTGATAGTTATTTCAGTCACTATCCTGGGGTTTTCGCTTATTTATCCCCAGGAAACGCTTACAATCCTTAATTTGAATGATACTCATTCAAATCTTTCAGCACTTGGTCCACGAGACCCGATAACCCTTGAAGGAACTCAGGGAGGAATTGCAAGAGCTGCTGCATATATAAACTCAATAAGGCAATCTGAACCAAACACTATGCTGCTGCATGCCGGTGATTCTTTTATAGGAGATCTATTCTTTAATTCAAGTGTCGGTATAAATGAATTCACACTTTTGAAGATGCTGGGAATTGATGCAATTACGCTCGGCAACCATGAATTTGATCTTGGTGTTTCTACATTGGCTTATTCCTACGGTGAGGGATTAGCTCCTGTTCCTATTCTGTCGGCCAATTTTGTCCTGGTTGATACAACATTGCAGGGGTTCGCAGATATGGTTTTACCTTATACTATTAAGACCTACGGCGGTTTCAAGGTGGGAGTCTTCGGTTTAACCACTCCTGAAACGAACATTATTTCCGGTATTCAGCCAGAGGCTTATATGGATTCTGATTTTGTTGAGATTGCTGGTTCTGCAGCAGCGGAACTAGCTTCTCAAGGCTGCAACCTTGTTATTTTATTATCTCACCTTGGCGCAGAATACGATAAATTGGTTGCACAATACGTCCCCGGTATAAATATGATTATAGGCGGGCATGACCATTATAAAATTACCCCTCCGATAGAAGTAATTAATCCCGGCGGAACAATAACTTATATTGTTCAGGCAGGATCATTTTATCTGGATATAGGAAAGATAGATTTCCAGCTTGATCAGGGTATTGTTACACTGACTGATTACCAGATGGTACCACTGGATAACAATATTTCTGAGGACCCTACTTTCCTGCAGGTTGTAAATGAGATGGAGGGCGATATCGAAAACACATATGGTCCGATGTACACCCAGCAGATAGCCGAGGCTGCCGGCTATTTTGAGGAATTTCCTTCCAATTTAATGGAGAACGGTTCACATGATACCCCACTTGGCAATCTAATAACAGATGCATACAGAATAACCATGGGGACAGATATTGCTCTTGAGGCCGGAGGTTCAATAGCCCAACCTATATACGAAGGTCCTCTGGTGGGGATTGATATCTTCCGGGCAGTTGGATACGGGTTCAATGTTCATAACGGACTTGGCTATGCGCTGACAACATTCGATATGAAAGGTGCAGAGATATGGGCTGGCCTGGAAATTTGTCTGGCAACTATAGAATCAGGAGATGAATATTTTCCCCAGGTTTCAGGGATGTCGTTTAAATACAGTCCCGGTATGCCAGCCGGCAGCAGGCTGCTTGAAGTAAATATAAACGGGGAAATGATAGATCCCGAAGCAACTTATTCCGTTGCAGCAAACTGGTTCCTGGCGACAATCCTTCAATCTGATCTGTTTGGATTTGAGCTGCAGAATTACCAGGAATATCCCGACAGTACTGAATTCCAGGTTTTACTTGGCTATGTAATGGAACAGGGAATAATAGCCCCAGGTACCGGTGGCAGGATTATAAGCGCAGTAGAAGGGGAAGAAGGAAACCTTGAGAGTCCGTTAAGGTATGAATTATTCCAGAACTACCCGAATCCATTCAACCCCAATACCGAGATCCGCTACAGGATACCCAGGGCCGGACTAGTCTCTTTAAGAATCTATGACTTACTTGGCCGGGAAGTTTCAATCCTTGTGAATGAATATAAATCTTCCGGAAGTTATTCTGTACGATGGGATGCAAGAAACGTTTCTTCCGGGGTTTATTTTTACACCCTTGGGTCAAATGGTACGATTTTAACGAAGAAAATGATACTATTACGTTAATCAGAACCGCCTGTCTGATTATTTTTATTGCTAATGAAGCAGGTTAGAATTAAATTGAAATCAAACATTATCAGGAATCTGTACCGGGGGATAGACTTGAGAAAGTTAGACAGGCGGGTTCGTTCGTTTTTACTCATTGATGCATTCTTCCTCCTCCTATGCATATTTGGAATCTTCCATCTGAGTCAGAAAGCTGATTTACCATTCGCTATAATTAATAATAATGGCTTTTTTGCTGCAGATAAAAACAGT
>DATFVA010000236.1:0-11079 GCA_035260565.1 Ignavibacteriaceae bacterium
TCTTACCGTCCCGCCGAAGCTGAACTGATCTGTCATCTTCCTTGAATATGTAACGGCGATAGCCAGATCCCCAAATCCGAAATATTCTCCTGTACCGAAAGGGGCATATTCGGTTGTAACAGGCATATCAGGCATGGAAAGAGAAGTCAGTGCAACACCAAAAGAGTTATTATCATCCAGATGATAGACCGCTCCAAGAAAATCATGGTTGATATCTACCACCCATTTATTGTGAGAGAAGAAAACCTCGTTAGTGGAAAACTGTGAAAGACCTGCTGGGTTCCAGTATAGAGCAGAAGCATCATTGGCTATAGCCACGAAAGCATCTCCAAGTGCGCTGGCTCTTCCGCCGACACCTATTTTAAGGAACTGTGCTGTCGAAATTCCGGCTCTTTGGCCGCCAAGTACTGGAAAAAGCTGAGCCCTGGTTTCAAAAATACCTGTAAGTAAGAATATTATGAGTATAACTTTTTTCATCATTAAAACCTTAAACTAACTCCCAGTTTCACATTACGTCTCGTAAGATATCTGGCTGGATTAAATGGGTATGGTGAGATAGGAGCCTGAAGATCCGGATATCTCGGATCGTTCCATGTAACCGGAATATTATCTCCGCTTTCATATGCTTTCCCGGTAACCGGATTTATAATTGCTGAATTCTTTGTGTCAAACAGATTATTGACTTCGACAAACACAGAAAACTTGAGACTGTTTATATCAAAATACCGCTCAAAGTTCAGATCTACCCAGAACCAGTTGTCGCCCAGTTTTGTATTCCGTTCATTAGGGATTGTATTATATTCGGCCCGTCCGTCGGTGGTATAACTTCCTGTAAAGACAGCAGGGGTATATCTTTTGCCTGATTCAAAGAAAAATCTGAGATATAAATTGTAATTATCCAGGATGCCGTTTCCGAATCCAAAAAGTGCGTTGTCTTTCTCAACATAAAAATTTGTAGTCAGGTTTACTGTCAGAGGTCTGTCCCAATTAGCATAATCTTCGGTTATAGTCTCGTTAAGATCGCCTCTTGCAACCAGAACACCTTCATCAGGAGATGAACTTTTTGTGGTTATAATTGCGTATGATACAGAGGCATCACCGGTAAACCATTTATTAATCCTTTTCTTATATTCTAGTTCTAATCCGCGTGACCTTGCATAATCTGAATTTACATAAGTGATAAAACTCTGTGTGGCAAACCTGGCAGAAGTTATTTTTGCAGAGCGGGTCGTTACATAATCAAAGATATCTTTATAATAGGCAGTAACCTTAAGAACATCATCATTGGAGAACTGAGTTTTCAGCCCGAGCTCATAGGCCACTGTCGTCTCAGGATTCAGGTCGGGATTTCCAAATTTTTGAAATGATGACTGGGCATTCAAAGGACTCAACTTGGCATAGACGAATTGAGGATTCGGCCATTTACTGAAGTGGCCGTATGAAAAGAATAAAGTCTGATTGTCCGAAACAGGGTGTGAGATACCGAGCCTGGGACTAAGTCTGGCTTTAAATCTCCTTCCGCCGAACCATCCGAATGTATCTTCCTGGTAGCGCTCTCTTACTACATCAGGGATCGTAACAACGTCAGGATTCTTAACAGCCTCATCAACATATTTGCCCGGGAACCAGTAATCCATACGCAGGCCGAAATTCAAAATCATTCCGCTGAAGTTTATGTTATCCTGTGCGTAAAAAGCTCCCTGTGCCGGGAAGACATGATAGATATCATTGTTTAACCCTAATGTGCCTACCCATGGCTTAACGATCTCGACTACCTGCATTTCCTGGAACTGGAGATTAAATCCTGCTTTGAATTTATTTTTTTCATCAAAGAAACTTGTGATATCTCCCTTTATCGATGACTCGCTAAAAAAATGGTCCCGCCATGTGTTTGGATTACCAACATCCCAGAAACCATCACCCGGGATTACCCCTATCGTATCATGGTTTGTATTGTAATACTCTATAGGAAAGTTGACTATATCTTTCGGTTCAGCATAATCATACCAGTTTCTGCCGTTTGCATCTGCCCTTAAATTCGTATAAAAATGACTGAGCTTCAGTTCATAATAAGTATTAGCATTTAAAGTATGAGTAACCGTAAATGAGTGATATTCATTGTTATGAGTAAATGTATTTGCCTGGTCAAGGATATTCTGGAATTCATACTGGTAGCCGGGACTAGGTTCGACGTACTCCAGGTTGGTCTGTAGCGACTGGGAATTCTGGTTTATATCGACAGACTGATTATACGAATAGACAAATCTCAAAGTAGGCGAGTACTTGTATGTGAGTTTTCCGAGCCAGAACCAGCTGTTCTCTGCCTCAGGTGCGAACCTGGTTCCCCCGAAAGTTGATGAATAAACCTGATTAGCAGTAGACTTATTATATCCCTGTGTAATTCCGTCGCTGAATCCTGCATGAAAACTTCCGAAAAACGACAGCTCGCCCGGGATCTGAAGTCCTATTGCAGGAAGCAATCTCGATGTAATTGGTTCAGGCCCGCTGAAGTTGGCTTCCATAATGTTAACATTAAAAACGTGCGGCGAAGTACTATTCCCGAGGTTATCACTTTTGTACGACACATAACCGCTGTAATTTTCCCCTCCTTCGCGCGTTTTAACGTTTACAACACCTGAAGTAGCCTGGCCGTACTCTGCATTGAATCCCCCTGTAATTACTTCTACTTCTTCAATTGCGTTAGCACTTAACTGCAATCCGAAACCTGTACCGGACAATGGATCCTGAACGTTTACACCATCAAGCAGGAATGCATTCTCATACGATCTTCCCCCGCGGATATGGATCGTATTATCAGTCTTTACAATGCCGGCCTGCTGTGTCACAACATCTGTAATATTCTCAACAATTGAATTCTCGATATCTTCCTTTGAAATATCTTTTTTACTCTGGGTTTCTTCAACATCCATCAGAGGTTTCTTGCCTACCACAACAACATCCTGGTCAAGTGTAAGAACAGTTTCTTCAAGTTTTACATCTAGTTCCTTTGTCTTGCCCTTACTAATCTCAATTTCTGTGAACTGTACTGTTTTATAACCTATAAGTGAGATGTCAACATTATAATTTCCAGGTGAAATTCCGGTAATTTTGAATTTTCCATTAATATCTGTCGCCGCTCCGTAATAAGTACCTTTTAGGATTACATTCACCCCGGGCAGCGCTTCACCTGTCCCTGCATCTTGCACATTACCTATAAGTGTGCCCGATTGAGCCGCTGCAGCTGCCGTCAAAGCAAGGCTAAGTAATACGACTGCTATAATTCTGCTCATGGCGTAACTCCGAAATCTTCAATCAAAACTTTTTGCAGTAATTCTTTAACATTCGCGGATCCTCCGTTGCATTTATTAAGCGGAAGTCCAATGAAAAACAGGCTTTTGGGATTGTTAAAAAATCCAATATATCCGGACAGTTCATTATTCGGAAAATAATATAAGGGTACAGAGCCGAAAGAACTCAATGAAAAGGATTTAATGCGGTAGAGTGCCGAAGTTATAGTAAGGCCGGGATAGGAAGGATCAGTTAAATCAGTTGATAATTGTGTTCCGGCAAGTATCGAACCTGCTGAGTATAGGGTATCTGTGTTAATAGGCAAAAAACTGCTCACTACAGCAAGGTCAATATTCTGAAGGAACTGCATGCTGAATGCTATTCTACCGCCGGCATCTATAAATTTTTGCGAAGTTGCGGCCATCAAATCGAGGGAAGGATTATTATCAGCATACCAGTATGCATACTTGAATAATCTCATTGTCTGCAGGAATGTTACGTTCCGGTAAGGAAGCGGATTCTGAATAAGATCAAGAACATCATATTTTCCGCTCAGACCGAGACTGTCCATCATCGAAGCATAGAACTGTGAAGCATTATCAGGAAGTGCATAATCATCAACAATTAATAGGCTGCCCTTTGGCTTTTTTACATACCATGTTTTACCTGAATCGGGCAGCGAAATAAAACCCGTACTGGCTCCGGAAATGTCAACAGCTTCTACATAAATTTTATTAACGTCGTTATATTTAAGACCGTAAAGCTTTTGGGGATAAATATTATTTTCCTGCCCTTCCAACAATATATCCATTCCGGGATTACCAGATTGAAAATCATTCGTCCTTAAAGTCACGTTCCTGATATTTCCATACAGAGAAACGATATTAGCTGTATCTGCAGGATCATTCAGTACAATATTTATTTTTTGAATTGTATTATCACCATCCAGATCGCCGGCATTCCATCCGAAAGACATTACGGGAAAAGAAGTATCCGGAAGAGTGCTGAGAGCATTCCAGCCTATCGTAGGAGCCGTGTTCCTTAATGGGAAATTAAGTTTTGCGGGAGTTGGATCTATTAGTCCTATATCATAAAATTTTTCACCCTGATCATAGCTGCCATTATTATTTGCGTCTAGAAACGGTTCCGGACCATAGTCGGTTCCATTCCGATTAATGTCATTATCGTAAATTCCATTTCCCCCATTATCAACAGCTGCCACCTGGAAAAGGTAAGTCGTATCTGCAGCACCTATCTGCAGAGCAAATAAACTATCATTTGAGGATGTAAACGACCAGCTGTTTCCATCCCAGGTGAAATAAAATCCCACTATATTTCCGTCGGGATCATCACCCCACCATGAAACTTTCAATTTTGTGGGCTGCGGGGTTATGGAAGAATCTGGGATCAGTGATAATCCTGTTTCAGGCGGTTTATTAGCAGCCGGATTATCTGTTGGGTTATCGTAACAGGAATAGAGACCTGATAAAGTGAATAATATCAGGATAAATACAGAAAGTTTTTTCATTAAAGTCAGTAACAAATAATTAATTCAGTTCCTTAATTGATAGAGGGCTGATTCATCAGCGAAGAATCAGCCCGCAAATTTTTATTTACTTTAGGAGAATCATTTTCTTAACCTGATTATAATCTCCTGCATCTATGCTGTAGAAATAGATACCTGAAGGTAATGAAGATGCATTGAACGTTACGGTATAGGTTCCCTGACTCTGGTCTTGATTAACCAGAGTTTTAACCTGCTGTCCAAGTACATTAAATACCTTTAATGTAACTTTGCTACTGCGCGGTATTGAATAGATAATTTTTGTTGATGGATTGAACGGATTAGGATAATTCTGTTCAATACTGTATGTCTTCGGTGCTACGTTCTCCTCTTTCACAGCAGTTGAATACCCGACGAAATCATCATCTTTTCTTGGAACAAGCTTATAATTACTGAATGAGTAGTACATTATACCTTTCAGCTTTTGAAAATACGCTCCGAGCTGAACTTCAATGGTGCCGGGTTCACCTGAACCGTTATGATATGAATTGTTTCCATCTTCCAGTTCTACGCGGGTATCGCCTGTTCCATCATTTACGAGGATTTCACCAAAGTTGCTTCCGCCGTCGGCATTGATGTTGGTGATATTTACGCCATCGTACTCAACCAGAACACTTTCCCATTGTTCTTTTTCAACGTTGCCGTCGCCGAGAAGTCCCACTTCTCCGGTAGTGATAACCTGGGGATCAGGAAGAGGATTGTTCGATGAAACAACATTATAAGCAGTAACATTATTGATAATAGTTACGCCGAATGATTCCTGGATTGTCCCGGTAAGTGTAACAAGATCACCGCGTTTAAGATTAAGCAATTCTGTCCCAAGTGATCCTCCGAAACTGAATTCAATTCCGCTCCATGGACCGCTTCCATCCTGAATATAACTTCTTAAGAATGAGGTTGTTCCGTATCCTTTTATATCTGAAGTATCAGATGTAACAACTCCTTCAAGTGTTACATTGTAATTAGTGTAACCGCTGTAACCTCCGCCGAACGGACTATACTGTACATCCCTGATTCCAACAGGTCTGTTCAGCACAAGATAAAAATAATCGTCATGTAGTGTATCGACAGGATTTATACTGACCAATCCATCATTATCCTGGGACCAAAGATAAAAATCTACCACCGAAGAATCACTGTTTACACCAGGTATTGTTGCCCTGTAGGTCGTATCTGTTGCATTAAAAGTCATTGGAAGCATTAGTCGCTGGCCGCCGTCAACTCTGTAATAAAGTCTGCTTTCCTGAACTGATCCGTCAAGATCTTTTATTTTTGCAGAAATTTCAACCGACTGGTTTGAAGCGATTTCATCTGCATTTCTGCGAATTGTCGTGATTGATGGAGGTGACTGCTGAATAGGACCAATATCTCCGGGATAAACTGGAACGATATAATAACCATCTGCTCTGGTATTAATTATTCCGCGGATGTATGTTAGTATAGAACCATCCTGCGGAGGATCATAATTTGTCAAACCGGTAAGCCTGTGAGCACGAAGGGTAAAATAACCGGACTGATCGTACATATGCATAGTATTTCCGTCTGCATCATGAAAGTTAAAAACACCTGAAGATGCATTTCTATCACTCGTAATCACATTCCTGATAATTACATACATGTCCTCATACTTTTCTGAGGCAAAATTGTACTGTCCGTTATTATCAAAATCTGAAACCTGCAGTTCAATCGGATCCGGCCGCTTTGCCATCATACTGTCAATGCTGATAGGTGTAGTGGGTGTTACAAGCTGCAGCATTTCGGTTGAAGTATAATATTCTGTTACAATACCCGTAAATTTTACTATCTGGGCAGTGTCGATTATATCAAAGAAAGTCTGTTGACCTGTTTCAGAAGTATCTTCCTGCAGTATATTCAATCCTCCCCATACATGACCATCCTTATCTTCAATATAGGTAACCCAACGGGGACCTGCAGCAATAATAGGACGTCTGTCGGTGCTTGGATTTACCAGGGGAGAAACCATAACAGTTCCTCTCACCTCAACAGTATCTCCCGTTAATGGTGAAGGCGGATCAGTGGTTGTATCCTCAACAAACTGAATATCCTGGATTGTAACCAGTGGATATTGCTGTGCGAAGATCAGACCGCTGCAAAGAAAAAACAATGTGAATAGTAAACTTTTTTTCATAGTACACTCTCCTTTAATTATTATTTTACAACTAAAAACTTGCCGGTTTTAATATCACCGTTGCGTGTATTTTTTACCGTAAACAAATACATACCTGTTGCTATTGCCTGGTCGTTGTTAGTAATCAGATCCCAGGCATGTTCTCCACCGGACATTTTCTGGTTTCCCCCGCTGGAGTAATTTTCAAACCATCTCAAATCCGACCCGTTGCTCTGTTCGTTATGAGTTATCCGCTTCACAACATCACCCGATAGAGTATAAACCGTTATTTCACATTCTGACGGAAGGTTGTAGAAATAAATTTTTCTCAGACGTTCTGAGCTCCCGTCCCATACAGCATTTGCATAATAAGGATTTGGATAAACACCGACTTGAACAGAAGGCTCTTCCGAAGGGGGTGTACCGGGTATTATCCTGTTAAGCGTAGAAAGAGAACTTGATTCCAGGCTTTCCAGGTTGTTTGAAGGATCACCTTTATCAAATGCTGTTACAGCAAATAAATACTGCCAGCCGTTCAACAGGTTATTCAATTCATACTTATAATAATATTGGGTGGGATCATTAGGAAAAGTAACCGGATCATTTAATTTTACCGCTGAAAAGCCTGTGTTGTAGCTATATTCATTATTAGCGCTGTCAAATTCTGCCAGCAGTACCAGGGAAGAAAGAATATCCTGCTTCTGTGAAAGATCAAATCCTGACTCTGTTCTATAAATACGATAACCTTCAAAATCTTTTTTGGCAGATATCGGGTCTATAGAACTTTCAGATTTTTTATCCCAATAAATTGTTGCCTTTTGATTCCCGGGAACTACTTTTACATGAGGTAAGACCGGCGGAGAAGGCAGAACATACCGGGTAATTTTCCCATCGCCGTTAAGATCTTCACCGGTGTCCAGTATACCATTACGGTTTCTATCCTCGCCGAAGTATGCCCTGAGCGCCCAGTCAGCATTGGAATACAAATTGGTTTTCTGTTCTTCCGTATCATAAGCTGCCGGGTCATTCCCGTACTTCTTCGCACAGACAATCGCGAAAACAACATTCAGGGAGTCTCCTGGTGCAATCTTATGAAAAGGACCTTTTGTAATCAGCTCCGATCTGTTTGAAGGTGTTTTCAGATCCGCGGGATTAACTCCGCTTCCATATCTGTTATTTCCGCCGAAATAACCTTGCATCTTTCTGTATCTCTGAATATCATCAATAGGAGAGAAAAAATTTGGATCAACTGCGTTCCTGAACTGCCAGCTGACATAATTAACGGTAGGTAAAGAATCGTTGCCGACAAGAATTTTTTTTGGCAGCGCCGGTGTCGATCCCAGCTGCTGTATCCCGACGTAACTATCGGTATAGCCGATATCGCCTGTCGCGTCAAATTCATAGGCGATCTTCAGCGAATCACTATATCCATCACCGCTTTTGTTAAAGAATGCCCCATCAAAATGACGGCCGGTAATTTTTGTATTCCTGACAACAGCATCGGTCCATAATCCAACATAAACACTATCGATATATTTGTTGGTAACATTTTTAACAGTAAAATTCAGGATCACAAAGAAATTAGCAAAAGGAAAATTCCATGCATATGCTTCTTCGTGAATACTTAGCCCCATCGGATCATGGTTTTCTATAGGTTCACCATTAGAATAAACCACATTAGTGTCGACAAAGTCCATCACAAAATCCTGGTGAGAAACAGCATCAGGTGAATAAAATCTGGATTCAATTAACGAGGATCTTTCAACAATATGACTTCCGGTAGTGTTGGTATATTCAAAACCTCCGCCTTTGGCTGAGACAGAAGCAGCATCAACAGCTCCGGTGGTTACATAAGGGCCTGTTCTGCCATTCCCAAGCGAATCATTTGCTATGAAACCCCCGACCCAGAGACCTCCGTCAAAAATATGTTCAATACCGCTGCCCAGAGGATATTCACAGGATGGCTGATCAGGCCAGTAAATGAAGCCGTTGCCATAAGTTCCAAAGTTGGTAACGGTAAGACCTATATTCCCTACATTAGTATAGTGCGAGTCATCGTCTTCTAAATTTTTTTTAACCTTCTTATCGTCTCCCCCGTTATAACTGAAGGCATAGAAAAGCAGGATTGCAGAAACAAGCAGTAATTTATATTTCATCTACAAAATTTTATTTAAGGATATAATACAAGAAGAATCTTGCGGATCTATCTATTTCAAAATTACGAGTCAAAAATAAGGAGTTTCAGGTTAGGAACAAATTATAAAATTGGATTCTTGATTAATTTATTGTTAATTGATTGAAAACAGGCTGGAAAAATTTTCCCCCTTCTTAAATGAACATGTACCCCTTAAAATCAGGGCTGCAAACCACTTCTGTTATTTAAAATTTAATTTATCAATCATTAAAATAGAGCGCGTGCATGCTTATCAGCATGATATGAACTTCTCACGAGCGGGGATGATTCCACAATCTTAAACCCGATTTTCAGTCCCTCATCCTTGTACATCTGAAATTCTTCGGGAGTTACAAACCGGTCAACCGGCAGATGATTCTTCGTCGGCTGAAGATACTGCCCTATTGTTAAAATGTCGCAGCCGTGTTCAACAAGATCCTTCATTAAATGGATAACTTCTTCAGGTTTTTCCCCGATTCCTACCATAATCCCGCTCTTTGTTTTTAGTCCCTTTCCCTTAAACCATTTTATAAGATTAAGACTCCTTTCATATTTTGCCTGGGGTCTTACAACAGGATAAAGCCGCGGGACAGTCTCAAGGTTGTGGTTCAATATATCAGGCGGATTCTGCATAATGATTTCAAATGCTTCTAAAACGCCTCGGAAATCAGGTATCAGTATTTCAACGGTTGTATCATACATTGTTTCATTTATTAACCGTACACACTCTTTAAAGATGGAAGCTCCGCCGTCTTTCAGTTCATCCCGATTCACAGATGTTATAACTACATGACGTAAATCCAGTTCTTTAACAGACTCTGCTACCCTCCCGGGCTCATTAAGATCAAGTTCGTTGGGCATACCAACTTTAATATTACAGAAGCCGCAGCTCCTGGTGCAGGTATCTCCCAGTATCATAAAGGTTGCGCTTTTATTATTCCAGCATTCTGCCATATTGGGACAGCGGGCCTCCTCACAGACTGTATGAAGGTGCTGCTTCCTCATCAGGGTTCTTACGTTAGCGTAATTCTCCCCAGTGGGCAGTCTGACCTTAAGCCATTCGGGTCTTTTTCCGGGCGACTGCTTTTCCTGTTCAAGTTTTTCTTTTGCTGCTCTCTGATATGCGTTTATTGTTCTCATTTTTCTTATTCTGTTTTACATTACCGACGGATCAAAATTTTCGAGTGTATCTTTTATATACTTCAGGAATTTTCCTCCGAGCATTCCGTCAATTAATCTGTGGTCATGTGCAAGTGTTAATGCCATTACCGGTCTGATTGCAATTGTATCGGCACCGTCAACCTCTATTACTACCGGTTTCTTTGCGACTGTACCTACACCAAGTATAGCAACTTCCGGCTGATTTATAATCGGCGTCCCAAATATAGCACCGAATACGCCATAATTCGTAATCGTAAATGTTCCCCCGGTAATATCATCGGGAGTAAGTTTTTTGTTTCTTGCCCTGGTAGCTATGTCGTTTATAGCTTTTGCAAGTCCCGTAATATTTCTTTCGCCGGCAGATTTAATATTTGGTACAATAAGTCCCGTCGGCTCTACAGCCACTGCTATCCCGAGGTTTATAAATCTTTTTTGAAGTATTGTTGTTCCGTCGATAGTTGAATTTACAAGAGGAAATTCTTTTAGAGCTTTCACAGAAGCATTCGCAATGAAGGCCATATAAGTAAGTTTAACTCCTTCATTCTGCAGGTACTCTTCTTTATTCTTTTTTATATAATTATGAATTCGTGTCATATCAACTTCAAGCATAGTGGTAACATGAACAGAGGTATCGCGGCTGTTCACCATATGCTGCATAATCTTCTGACGTATATTATCCATAGGGATACGCTCAATGTCTCCTGAAGCCTGCCCTGTAAAAGACGGTTGTGCCTGTGCTGTCTGTTTAACTTTTTCCTTCTCAGC
>DATFVA010000237.1:0-8378 GCA_035260565.1 Ignavibacteriaceae bacterium
CAACCTGTTCTACGCAGGTGTAATGTTCGGACTGTTCGAGCTTGCTAAAGTTAAATTCCCACAGCTTGCTCCCGTTAAACTATAACCGCGTTTATGAAATCGTTTAATCCGGAACCTCCGGGTTAAACGGTTTTTTTTCATAATGAAAAGAAAACTTCCTGTATTAATTGACTTTGACGGTGTAATTAAACTCGGTGATAAAATCGCTCCCGACGCTGGGGAATTTTTCACCTTCCTCACGAAAAATGAAATTCCATTCTTCCTTATAAGCAACTCGACTCTCCGCACATCCGAAGGAATGCTGAAGTTTATAAAAACACACGGTATTTCCGGCAGAATTCCTGCTATGACGGCAGTAGATGCAGCTTTGACTTATGTTAAGGAAAAGTATAAAAAAGTCGCTGTTTACTGCAGACCGGATATAAAAGCCCTGTTTGCAGAATCGGATACTGATGAAAATCCTGAAGCAGTTGTAATCGGGGATATAGCCGACAGATGGACCTATGATACAATGAATGAGATCTTTAGAAAAGTTTGGAATGGTGCGGATATTATTGCAATGCACAAAAACCGATACTGGCAGCCTGATGGTAAAACACTTACGATGGATGCCGGTGCTTTCATTACTGCAATAGAATATGCCTCATCAAAAAAGGCAATTGTCATTGGGAAGCCTTCACCAATTTATTTTCAGACTGCATTGAAGAAATTAGGATTGAAACCGGATTCTGAATTTATAATGATCGGTGATGACCTTGAATCCGACATCTCAGCAGCCCAGTCGATCGGCGGTAAAGGAGTGCTTGTGTATACGGGTAAAACAAAACCTCCCCTTCCAGCTGATTCAATAAAACCCGATTATGAAGCAATGAACCTCAAAGAACTCATATCACTCATCGGCTGTTAATAATTTCAACACACTGACAAAAATGTCAGTCCCGTTTGTTATGAAGTATTAGTATAGTAGAAATGCAGTATTAGTGCAGTATTAGAACTCAAAATGAGACAGTGTTAAAACAGCGAAAATATGCAATTTTGAGCTGTTGAAAATCCTTACGTTTGACAAAAATGGCAGCGGAGAAATCGGCTGTCGATGGTCAAAAATCAGGGAAAAATAGCAGCAAGGGGAAGCAGAAAAATTAATATCAAAGGGAAACAACATTTGAGGAGGATAAAAAAAACCGCATCTTTCGGATGCGGCTTAACTACTAAACAATCTACAAAGCAAATCAGTGTTCGAAAATACGGCCAAAGAATTTTCCCGGACTCTGGAAATGGGGTTCATTTTCCCTGCCTTTGAAATCAGTTATATCAGGATAGTCTATTTCCGATTGTGCAATTATTTTATTAAGCTCGGCCCTGCTTAGCCATACGCCTTCGCATTTAGGGCAAGTATGCACTGTAAATACATCTTTTTGTTTCGAAACTAATTCGGTTCCATCAATAGGACATTTCATTTCATTTCCTCCAGACTTTATTATAACTACATGATAAGAATATATATCTGAAATTAAATGAAAGATGTAACAGTGCTGAATAATTCCTGCATATATCACAATTAGTTTATGTTTCCCGACAATTTCCCTCTCAGCTTTGCAAAACTTATAATTTTTTTCAAGGCTTTGATATAGCTGTAGCCTCCGGCTTCTGCTGAACGCATAAATCCCGCACTCTCAGTAAGATCAGGATTCGGATTAACTTCAAGGACGTAGAGTTTATTATCCCGTGAAAGTCTCATATCTATTCGTGCATAATCCCTGCACCCCATAATTTTAAATGCTTCGACTGCAATCTCTTTTGCTCTCCTTTCGATTTTTTTAGGAAGCTTGGCGGGACAACTGGGTATAGTCTTATGGTATGCTTCATCATTAGGATCCCATTTAGCCTGGTAGCTCACTATGTTATATAGATGATCGGGCATTTCTGTGAAATCGATTTCGCTTATAGGCAATGCAGCAGGATCTCTATCTCCTATAACAGCAACATTCAACTCCCTGCCTTCTATGTATTCCTCAACCAATGCGGGCTGCTGAAAGACTGTCAGAATATAGTTGACCCTGTCCCGCAGACTTTTAGCATCTTCGACAATTGAATTATTTTCAATTCCCACACTGGCATCTTCAAAAGCAGGCTTAATAATAAGGGGATAATTTAAGTCGTGTATATATCTTTTCGCCGCTTTTTTTATGAGGATAAACCTGGCTGTTCTTATACCGTACGAATTAAGAATTCTCTTTGCAAGAACCTTACTCTGGCAGTTGGCAAGTGCCATAGGAGGGGCTCCCGTATAGGGAACACCGAGAAGCTCCAGTATACCGACGATATTCATTTCAAGCCTGGAATTTTCCTTGAAAAGTTCCATAAAATTAAAAATAACGTCAGGTCTGTTGTTTTTTATATCTTTAAGCAGGATTCCGAGATTATCGAAAATATTTAAAGGATAGGCTTCCAGACCCGATTTACAGAGTTTTTCTGCCATAAGCTCATATTCTTCAATAGGAGTGAGTTCCTCAACTTCAAAATATGGAATAAAATCGAGTTCCTTGATCTCATGTTCGACAGATTTTACATAAAAATCCGGCTGAGCCTCATTGAATATTATTGCTACTTTAGTTTTTCTCTTACTCATAAAAATAAAAATAAATAAAATTGAATTGCTCACAAAATTATAGTAATGATTTAAACATTTGTTATCATTAAATTGGGTCACAAAAATTTACTAAAGTATGAGTTTTTATCCCCAACCTTATAAATACCAGTGTGGTCCTTTCGCTCTGAAATATGCCCTTGTCATGTTGGGCAGATTTGAAAATGAAAGAGAGATTGCAAAACGGGCCGGCAGTACATGGTGGTATGGTACTGATGAAATCGGTCTTGCCAAGGCAGCAAAAACTTATGACTGCAAGATGAAATATTTCAGAAGAGAAACTCCGGATGAAGCAATAAAGGCCTTGAGTGAACATCTGAAATCGGGCTATCCCTGTATTTTAAGCGTCGATAACTGGGAACACTGGTTCACTGTAATCAATGAACAGCAGGGGAAGTTTATTGTAGTGGACAGCGGGCTGGATAAGGTAATAGTGATTTATTCAGCCAGGCAGCTGATAAAACGGTGGAAATATATTGATGATGAGACGGGGTTTACAAGCTATGACGGGTACGCTCTTTCCTCAAAGTTTAAACCGCGCACCAAGGCAAAGTTTTCGCTGGAAAAGGCACGCTACGTTATGCGCGACGGCAACCGCGTCCTTGCCGAAAAATGGGATATG
This sequence comes from Ignavibacteriaceae bacterium, assembly GCA_035260565.1. Classification (GTDB taxonomy): domain Bacteria; phylum Bacteroidota; class Ignavibacteria; order Ignavibacteriales; family Ignavibacteriaceae; genus DATFVA01. The sequence continues at coordinate 3,270 of DATFVA010000237.1, forward strand.
TATTTTAATGATCTTATAATGATGTGCAGACCAAGGACCTCACATACAACCAGATCAATTTCTTTTGCGGAATTCCTAAGAAGACATGAGAAGTTGCTGGTGGAAGAGGTTGCCAACTGGCACGGCCAGCCTGGCTACGAAGAACTTAAGAAAATATTAAAGAACATGAGGTTTGTTTCCGAAGTTTATAATCTTGTGATACATACCGAGGACCAGAAAAAAACTTTGGTTGATCTTTCTGCTTTACTTATGATGTATGCATGCGGTAAATATGGAATGGATCCCATTTACTAAATATTAAAGGTGCATTATGGAATCAACAATCAGATACAATGAAAAAATCTTAAAGCGGGATACTTCCGCTCTTCTCCTTATAGACATACAGGAAAAGATACTGCCTGTGATGGATAAACCTGCTCTGGTGATAAATAACAGCCTGAAATTAATTAAAGGATTTAAAATACTTAATATTCCTATTTTTTATACTGAACAATACCCTAAGGGGCTGGGTAATACTTCGGCTACTCTGCTCAAAGAACTTGAGGGACTAAGTGCTATACAAAAAATGACGTTCAGCTGCTCCGGGGCAGGAAACCTTTTTCCAAGGCTTAAAGATAATAATGCCCTGCAGGTCGTTGTTGCCGGTATTGAAGCTCATGTATGCGTTCAGCAGACCATTCTCGACCTCCTTGCAAACGACTTCCAGGTCAATGTAGCGGCTGATGCAATCTCATCTAGGAACGAATTTGATTACAAAACAGCACTCGACAGAATGAGACATCACGGTGCAGAGATAACAACCACCGAGGCCGTTCTTTTTGAATTACTGAATATATGCGGTACAGATGAGTTCAGGCAGATATCAAAAATTGTAAAATAATCTAATCCGGCACATATCCCACATACTATTTACTGTTCATGCTGTTTAAAGCACTGTAAACAGGGCTTTCAAATAACCCTATCTCAAAATAAGTTTGTTTCATTTGGCAACAGATCTCATTAATCATCTCAAAAAGTCACAGTAATAATTTCCAGATTTAATAGTAATTCTTACCGAAGTTTTTAACATAAAAAAATCGATAAGTAACATTTACAAATGCCTTTCTGGCATAATCCTTGGCCTTTGGATAACAAAATATTTCGAATCGGGAACTTAAAAATGAAAACAAAATTATTAACAATATCAGAAGGGCGAGATAAAATGCGGAAATTAACTTACACAGCTGCTTTACTTTTACTTTCATTTGTGGGGTGTATGCAGGAAAGTAATGTAACAGGACCAATTAACAGTATTGAAAAAACCCAGGCAAAGACTATAATTATGCTGCCGGAAAGAGCAGATGTGAATGTAGAATCTGTATTTACATCTTCACTAAACATCAGCGGCGTAACCGGCGGACAATTAGAGATGATTCAGAGCTACCAGGGAACAAACGGGAAGATAGTTAATATTGACTGCAAATTAACTGTACCTTCTAATAGTTCAGCATTTGCTGATTCCCGGGACATTACAATGCAGGTAAGTGATCAGGCAGGTGTAGATTTTTATCCTTCGATGACATTCAGTCAACCGGTTCTCCTTAACTTTACCATCACGGGTCTTGATCTCAACGGTATTGATCCGGCTGATGTAAATTTCTATTACGTCGATCAGAACGGCAATCTTGCTCCAACAGTGAATGACGGTGTTTCAGTCAACCTTACTACAGGTACCCTTACCGTAGTAAATGCTCAGCTCCCCCATTTCTCACGCTGGGCTTACGCAAGATAATTGAAAATTTGAAAAATTGATTATGAAAGGATAACATTATTTATGTTATCCTTTCAGATTTTTAAATTATTTTATAAAGATGGATCGTGGCTGCAGGAGTTAAAAAGAATATAAACCTTGAAGAAATCTTAAACGGATTTTTCTCAGTTCAGGATATCTCAGAACTGAAAAAAAACATCTTTAAGAACGGGTTTCCGAAGACGGATGAATTAACTCTTAAACCTTCCGACAGAAAACAAATTGATGTCGATCTCTCCGGTTCATACCTGAAAGAATTTCAATTCCAGATCATAGTAACATTGGCTCAGCTCAAACTGAGCAAAATCAGGTATATCGAGTTTCTACTTGCTTTTGGTGATTATGCTATCTCTATTGGTGAGTATGAATTCGCAATAGAGACACATAAGAAAATTCTTGATCGGAGCAAATCAGACATCAACCTGAAAAATCTGGCCGCGAACGCCAGTTATTCAATTGGTGAAATATACAGCCGTGAGGCCAAATGGATTGAATGCTTCGAATACACTAAGAAAGCTTTCAATCTGTTCAAACAGCAGCATGACATTAAAGGTTGTGCAAGGTGCGAAAATCTGTTGGGCACAGTTTACGGCGAACGCGGCGATCTTAAAGAAGCTGCAGCTCATTTTGAAGAAAGCCTCCGCTACCTGGATGAAAAGAATGATGCTGTACTTATGGGGAAGATTGAGATAAATCTTGGGATCATCAATAATATTTACAGTAACTATGAACAAGCACTTTTTTATTACAACCGTGCACTTATAAATTTCCAGAAGCTCAACGACCACCATAAGCTTGCACAGATCAGGCATAATATCGGAATTACCTACGTTAAGAAAAAAGAATATTCAAATGCTTTAAAGGAACTCGATAAAAGCATAGCTGTTTCACTGAACGATAGTATTTATTCTATCCTCGGTATATCGTATATAACTAAAGCTTTCATTTATGCACAGATGGAAGACATTAAGCTGTCAAAAGCATTTGCAGATAAAGCTATGGAGATTTGTTATAAGACAAATGATAAACTTTCAGTGGCTGAAATTTATAAGGTTGAAGGTATAATCAGCCGGGTCCGGAAGAATTATACTGCTGCAGAAGATTATCTGAATACCAGCCTGAGAATAAACAAAGAATATAAAAACTTTCTTAACAGCGCAGAGACTTCATTGGAACTGGGAATCCTTTACAAAGATTGGAATAAACCGGATATGGCAAAGGAAAGCTTCGATGACGCCCTGAGATACTTCAAAAAGATTAAAGCTGTTCACGAAATTGAAAATATCGAAAAACACCTCGCCTGATATCTCTCTCCCCTGTTTAATTATTCAATAAATTAGTATTTTCTTACTTATACATCTCCCCGTTGCAATCTTATATTAAAAACGTGATAATTCCGTTATAATCTGCAATTATTTTACGGTCAATAAAAGGAGAAATATCCATTTATGAAAAACGTTCTTGTGATTGAAGATGACAAAACTATTTCAGATCTAATCAATATTCATCTTAAAGATATGGGGTGCACGGTAACCCGGGTGTATGACGGGAAAGACGGACTTAAGGATGCTGTTAATAATAATTATGATCTGATTGTTCTGGATATAATGCTGCCTAATCTTGACGGATTAGAAATCTGTAAAGAATTAAGGAAGCAGGAAAATTATACACCTGTACTGATGCTTACGGCGAAGTCAGAGGAATTTGACAAAGTGCTCGGTCTTGAACTTGGAGCGGATGATTACCTGACTAAACCGTTTGCCGTCAGGGAACTTACTGCAAGGGTAAAGGCAATATTCCGAAGGATCGAAGCACTTCAGAAAGATCAGGGTGAGAAAGATGATATAACTGCAGGCGATCTATTAATCGATGTAGCAAAGAGAAGGGTGAGTCTTCAAGGTGAAAGGATTGAACTAACACCGAAGGAATTTGAACTGCTTCATCTGCTTGCTTCACATCCCGGCAAGACGTACACAAGGGAACAGCTTCTTAGCATTTTATGGGGCTATTCATATAACGGGTATGAACATACCGTAAACTCTCATATAAACCGGCTGCGTGGAAAAATAGAAACTGATTTGTCAAATCCGAAATACATTTTAACAACCTGGGGAGTCGGTTACAGATTTAATGATCTTGAAGATATAACTAAGCTATGAAGGGAAATATATTTTGAAAACGAAGTTTTTTCATAGTCTGTTCTGGAAAATTTCCGCAATATTTCTTGTAATACTGGTAATATTATCAGCAATATATATGTACATATCTGTCCGCACTGCCGAGATGTACTACCAGGAAACCAATCAAAAGCTGGATGCCGAAATAGCTCCTCATATTGCCGGGGAAAACCAGTGTTTCGTCGATGGGAAAGCCAATACGGAGAACCTGAAGGATGTTTTCCATAGTATTATGATAATTAACCCGAGTCTTGAAGTATATCTGCTTGATAAACAAGGGAAGATACTGACATATTTTGCTCCAAATAAAATTGTAAAGCTTAAATATGTTTCTCTCGGACCCGTAAAAGAATTTATTGAAAATAAAGACAAGCCTTTCGTGCTTGGACCCGACCCGCGTAATGCCGATAGGGAGAAGGCTTTCTCTGCCGCCAAAGTATACGAGGGGGATGCTTTCCGGGGTTATATTTATGTGATACTTGGAGGAGAAGAATATGATAATGCTACACAGCTCGTTTTCGGTAGTTATATTTTAGGACTCGGTCTCCGCTCAATGGGTATCACACTTATTGGTGTTGCAATTATAAGTCTTATTGCACTCGGTTTCATAATCCGGAATATGAGAAGAATAATTGTTGTTATAAGGGAATTCAAAAATGGTAATCTGAACGCCAGGATTAAACTGAAAGGACGCGGTGAGTTCAATGAATTTGCAGATTCCTTTAATGAAATGGCTGATACTATTGTCAGAAATATAGAGGATATGAAGACGATGGATAACCTGAGGCGCGAGCTGGTTGCAAATGTCTCTCACGATCTGAGAACACCGCTTGCAGCTGTGCAGGGTTATATTGAAACTATTCTATTGAAATCGGAAACGCTTTCGGAAGACGACAGAAAAAATTATATGCAGACGATACTTAGCAGCACCGAAAGATTAAAAAAACTTGTCGAGGAATTATTCGAATTATCTAAACTTGAAGCAAGAGAAACAAAACCTAAACCCGAAGCCTTTTCAATTGCCGAACTTGCGCAGGATATTCAGCAGAAGAACCAGATTATAGCAGAGTCAAAGGATATTGAACTGAGGCTGAATTTTCCGTATGACCTTCCACTAGTATATGCAGATATAGGAATGATGGA